>NZ_JBFBKP010000098.1:0-13390 GCF_040702285.1 Arthrobacter sp. NPDC080086 | reverse complement strand
CCGATCTGCCGCCCCGGGGCCCGCCGCTTCTGCTGCCGCCCCCGGCGGCTCCCCCGGCGGCGCCCGCCGGCGGCGCCGGCGTGGCGGAACCGGCGGGCTCAGTCTTCGCTGCCCGGCCGGACTTGGCCGCCTTGGCGGCCTTGCGGCGGGACTTGCGGCCGGGCTCCTCGGCAGCCGGGGCTGCCGGGGACGCGCTCGGCGCCGTCGACGCCGGTTGAGGTGCAGCGGCCGGGGCGCCCGGCACGGACGGAGCGGCCGGCACCGACGGCGAGGACGAGTCAGGCGCCGCAGACGTCGCGGACGCCGGGGCCGGGGCCGCCGGGACACTGTCGACGGTGGCGGCCGGCGCGCCGTCGCCGTCGGCGTTCAACACGTCGGCGTCGGGCAGCACCTCACCGGTGACGACGTCGTGCCGGGGCTGCAACTCGACCACCGCCTCGTAGCGGTTGGCCGCGAACATGCCCGCGATGCCCGGGCTGATGACGCGTTCGGCCGAGACGATCCGCGCCGCGGGGCCGTACTGGGCCCGGGCCTTAGCCTGGATTTCCTCGAGCGAGGCCCCCTTAAGCCGATAGCGGTTCGGCATGGCGCACGACTCCTACGGTCTCGATCCGGACATTGGCGGAGGTGACCTCCCGGTAGGAGAGCACCGGGAGGGACCCGGGCTGGGCACCCATCAGCCGGTGGATGGCCGGGCGCAGGGCGGGTGCGCAGACCAGCACGGGCTGCCGGTTGGCGGCCGCCGCGGAGTCCATGGCGTTCTGGACCGAGCGGAGCACGGCGTCGAGGCGGTCCTGGCCCATGACGATCTGGCTGCCGCCCTCGGCCGGGCGCATGTCCTCCAGCATGGACTGCTCCAGCAGCGGGTCGATCATGATCACGTTGAGCACCGGTCCGTCCATGAACCGTGCGGTCAGTGCCGGGCCCAGGGACTGGCGGGCCGCCTCCACGAGGGACTCCGGATCGGTGGAGACCTTGGCGCGGAGCGTGAGCGCCTCGTAGATCCGGGCGAGGTCGTTGATCGGAACCTGCTCGTCCAGCAGGCCCTGCAGGACCCGCTGCAGTTCGGCGAGGGAGAGCAGCGCGGGCGTAAGTTCCTCGACGGCGGACGGGCTCTGCTTCCGCACGCCCTCGGTGAGAACCCGGACGTCTTCGCGGGAGAGCAGCCGGGCGGCGTTGGCCGTGACGATCGAGGACAGGTGGGTGACCAGCACGGACACGCGGTCGATCACGGTGGCGCCGGTCATCTCCGCGTTGTGCCGCATCTCGGCGGGGATCCACTTGCCGGCCAGGCCGAAGACCGGTTCGATCATCGCCACGCCCGGCAGGGACTCCAGGGAATCGCCGAGGGCCAGCATCTGCCCGGCCGGGGCGCTCCCCCGCCCGGCCTCCACGCCGGCGATGCGGATGGCGTAGGTGGCCGGGGGCAGGTCCACGCTGTCGCGGGTCCGCACCGGCGGGATGACCAGGCCCAGATCCATGGCGATCTTGTGCCGCAGGGACCGGACCCGGGCCAGCAGGTCGTCGGAGGCGCCGGAGACCATGTCCACCAGGTCCGGGGCCAGCAGGATCTCCACGGGGTGGATCCGCATCTCCTCGAGCAGCTTCTCGTTCGGGTCCTGTTCGGGGGCGCTCAGGGCGGCGGCCTCGGCCTCACTGGCCTGGACGGCCTGCCGCTGCGCGGCGACGGTGCGGCGCGAGGCCAGCACCAGGCCGGCGCCCACCAGGATGAACGGCAGTGGCGGCATGCCGGGGATCAGCGCCATGGCCATCGCGGCCACGCCGGCGATCATCAGGGCGTTCGGGGACTGCAGCAGCTGGGTGGACGCGGTCCGGCCCATGTCCGCCTCGGCGTTGGACCGGGTCACGATCATGCCGGTGGAGACCGCCATCAGCAGCGCCGGGATCTGGGTGACCAGGCCGTCGCCCATGGTCAGGAGACCGTAGGTGCCCAGCGCGTCGCCGATCTGCTGGCCGCGCTGGAGCATGCCGATGGCGATGCCGCCGACGAAGTTGATGATGATAATGATGATGCCGGCGATCGCGTCGCCCTTGACGAACTTGGAGGCACCGTCCATGGCGCCGTAGAAGTCGGCCTCGGCGGAGACCTCGGCGCGGCGGGCGCGGGCCTGGGTGTCCGTGATGAGGCCGCCGTTGAGGTCGGCGTCGATGGCCATCTGCTTGCCGGGCATCGCGTCGAGGGTGAAGCGGGCCCCCACCTCGGCGACGCGCTCGGCGCCCTTGGTGACGACGACGAACTGGATGACCACAAGGATCAGGAAGACGACGGCGCCGATGATCATGGAACCGCCCACGGTGACCTTGCCGAAGGCCTCGATGACCTGGCCGGCGTAACCGTTGCCCAGGACCAGGCGGGTGGAGGCCACGTTCAGGCCCAGCCGGAACAGGGTGGCCACCAGCAGCAGCGAGGGGAAGACGGAGAAGTCCAGCGGCTTCTTCACGAAGATGCTGGTCAGCAGCACCAGCAGCGCCAGCAGGATGTTGCAGACGATCAGGAAGTCGAGCAGCGGTGCCGGGACCGGGACCACCAGCAGGAGCACGATGCCGACGATGCCGATGGGCACCGCCAGCCGGGCGAGCCTGTTGTTCATGACGCGGTCCTTTCACTGGGGCGTGCGCAGCAACGAGGGTTCATAGTGTGGCTCCCGCCATCCGGTGCAGCCCGGCGGCGGAGCCGCGGGCCTTGAGCGACATGACGAAGGCCAGGACGCCGGCGACGGCGTGGTAGAAATCGACCGGGATCTCCTGGCCCAGTTCGCAGGCGCCGTGCAGGGCCCGGGCCAGCGGGATGTCCTGCACCATCGGCACCCGCTTGTCCTCCGCTTCCTGGCGGATGCGGGCCGCGACGTGGCCGGCGCCCTTGGCCACCACGCGCGGGGCTGACTTGCCGGGCTCGTATTTGAGCGCGACGGCGACGTGCGTGGGGTTGACAAGGACGACGTCGGCGTCGCTGATCGCGGCGATCATGCGGTTCCGGCTCATCGCCAGCTGCCGTGCCCGGCGCTGGGAGCGGATCAGCGGGTCTCCCTCGCTGCTCTTGTTCTCGTCCTGGACTTCCTTCTTGGACATCCGGGTCTTCTTGCGGTTCCGGCGCATGACCACGAAGAAGTCCACCGCCGCCAGGCCGATGCCGGCGAAGACCGCGAACTGCACCAGCGAGGCGACGCCGCCGCCGGCCGCCGCGACGACGCCGGAGACCGGCAGGCCGCCGGCGGTCAGCAGCACCGGGATCAGCCCCTGCACCACGGAGTAGAGCACCAGCCCGACGACGGCGACCTTGAGCAGCGCCTTCGCCCCGCCCCAGAGCGCCTGGGTGCCGAAGCTGCGCTTGAGCCCGTTGAGCAGGTTGAAGTTTTCGAAGTCGACCTTGAACTTCTTGACGTGGATGCCGCCCTGAAGGGCGGAGCCGATCAGCACCGCAAGGAACACCACCACCAGCATCGGGGTGATGATGCCCGTGACGGAGCCGAGTCCGTCGGTGAGGGCCTTCAGCGCCTTTGCCGGGTCCGGGTCCGCCATGACGGAGCGGACGCTGAAGAGCTGGTCCACGGCGGAGTTGGCGCCGCTCTGGATGGTGGCCGGGATCATCACGGCGGCCGCGCCGACGGCCAGCCAGGCGGTGAGGTCCTGTGAGCGGGAGAGCTGGCCCTTGGACCGGACTTCCCGCATCCGTTTGTCGGTGGCCTGCTCGGTTTTTTCCTGTGAATCAGCCATCAGCCCACCCCCAGCACCGTCTTGGCGGCCTGCCCGGCCAGGGTGGACACGATCCGCGGCAGCGCAAGGAAGAGGAAGGCGGCCAGCGAGAGGGTGAGCATGATCTTCAGCGGGAAGCCCAGCGAGAACGCGTTCAGGGCAGGCGCCACGCGGGTCAGGAGGCCCAGCCCGACGTCGGCGAGGAACAGCACCACCAGCAGCGGCCCGGCAATCTGCACCGCGGCCAGGAACATCCCGGTCACGGCGGAGGTCATGGCCTGGACGGGCTGGGCGAGATCGAGCCCGCCGGCCAGGGGCAGCGCGGTGAAGCTGCCGGTGAGTCCGGCGATGACCAGCTGGTAGCCATCGGAGGCGAAGAGCAGCGCCAGGGCAGCCATCTGCAGCAGGCGGGTGAACTGCGCGCCGTTGACCATCATCTGCGGGTCGAACGCCTGGGCCATCTGGAAGCCGCTGAACAGGTCGATCAGGCTGCCGGCGGACTGCACGGCGGCGAAGACCAGCAGCACCAGGAAGCCCAGGACCAGACCGGTGGCCAGTTCCAGGACCACGGCGGTGAAGAACCCCGCGGTGTCCTTGGCGGTGTAGCTGCCGGAGACGCGGCTGGTGACGGCCAGGCCGAGGCCCACGCCCAGCATCGCCTTGATCCGCGCGGGGAAGGCCGCGTGCGCGAACGGCGGTGCCACCACCAGGAACGCGGTCATCCGGACACTCGCCAGGAGCAGGACTTCCAGCCAGGTCTGGTCGATCGGGATGCCCACCTCACATGCCCCCGAGCAGTCCGGGGATCTTGGCGAAGAGGTCGTTGGTGAAGGAGACCATCTCGGTGATCATCCAGTGGCCGCAGACCAGCAGGGCCACGGCGACGGCGGCGAGCTTGGGCACGAAGGACAGCGTGGCTTCCTGCAGCTGGGTGATGGACTGCAGCAGCGAGATGGCGAGGCCCACCACCAGCGCGGTCACCAGCACCGGGGCGGAGAGCTTGGCGGCGACGATCATGGCCTGGAGGCAGATGTCCAGGACGGCGTTGGCGTTCATCCGGATCCCGCGTAGCTCTGGATCAGCGAGGTGATGATCAGGCCCCACCCGTCCACCAGGACGAACAGCAGGATCTTGAACGGCAGCGAGATCATGACCGGCGGCAACATCATCATACCCATGGACATCAGGGCGGCGGAGACCACCAGGTCGATTACCAGGAACGGGATGAAGATGACGAAGCCGATGATGAAGGCCGCGCGCAGCTCGGAGATCATGAACGCCGGGATGAGGGTCTGCAGCGGCACCGCGTCCGGATTGGCGGGGTTCTCCATCCCCGCGGCCCGGGTCATTAGCGCGATGTCCTCCTCGCGGGTGTGCGCCAGCATGAAGTGCTGCAGCGGCACGGAACCAGCGTTGAGCGCGCCGTTGAAGTCGATGGTGCCGTTCAGGAAGGGCTGCACGCCGGTGGTGTTCATCTCGTTAATGACCGGCCACATGACGAAGATTGAGAGGAACAAGGCGAGCCCGGCCAGGACCTGGTTCGGCGGGATCGAGGGCAGCGAGAGCGCATTCCGGGTCATCGCCAGCACCACGAAGATCTTGGTGAAAGAGGTCATCATCAGCAGCAGCGCCGGTGCCACGGAGAGCAGCGTGATGCCGATCAGGGTCAGGACGGCGCTGGAGGGCTTCCCGTCCATGCCGTTGATCTCGATGTTGACGCTGCCGGTGTCAGGGGTCGCCGGGGCGGAGGGGGTTGCCGGGGGCGTCGGCGGCACCGGCGCGGCGTGGCCGGCGGCGGCGTTGAGCCACAGGATGAGGATGGCCAGGAGCACGGCGGCCAGGCCGAGGGCCAGGATTTTCTGGAAGCGGTCGACGGCGGCGGGTGCGGGCTGGAGCGTGGAGGACGTGAGCGGGCGGATCAATTGCGGCGTCCGCTCCTGAGCGCGGCGGCGGCCTGCTTCCAAGTGGATCCGGAGAGGATCGACCCTTGCAGCGGCGGGTGGGTGGTGCCCGGGGTGGGGCGGCCGGCGGCGGTGCGGGGGTGGCCGTCGCGGTGCATGGAGCTACGGCGGGAGAGCGGGAGCTCCGCGGCGGGGACGCCGGGGACGGGAGCGTCCGCGGCGACGGTTGCGGCGGGCGCGGCGGTTGCGCCGGCGGCCCCGGTGGCACCATTGGCACCCGTGGCGGCGAGGATCTGGGCGAAGGCGCCGGCGGCACCACGGCGCGGTTCGGCGTCGGTCGCCTCCACCGGTTCCTCCGGGATCTCCCCGGTGTGCAGGACGTTGACGGCATGGTCGGTGACGCCCAGCAGGAAGCGCTGCCCGCCGGCGTCGACCACCACCACGGAGGCGCGCTGGCCCACGCTCTGGCGGCTCACCACGCTCAGGGTGGCGTCAGCCCGGCGTCGTCCCGGGCCCTTGCCCAGGCGGCGCTGGAGCACCGAGATCAGGCCCAGCACCGCGCCCAGGGCTACGACTACCCGCAGCCCAAGGATCAGCGAGTCCATTCAGCTAAGTCCCTCGGCCACGTCGAGGATCCGGGTGATGCGCACGGCGTAGTCCTGGTCCAGGACCACGACCTCCCCGTGGGCGATCAGGCGGCCGTTGAGCAGGACGTCGGCGGGGGCACCGGCGGAGCGGTCCAGTTCGATGATCTTGCCCGGTTCGAGGGAGAGCACGTCCCGGACGGACATCCGGGTGCGGCCGATCTCCACGGTCAGGGCCATTTCGATGTTGTTGATGCGGCCCAGGCGGCCGGCCACGGTGTCGCCGCCGCCGAAGAGGTCGCCGCCGCGGTCCTGGCCTCCGCCGTGTTCGCGCAGGCGTACCGCGAACCAGGCGGCCGGGTTGGTCCCGTCGGAGAGTTCGAACACGGCCGTGTCCGGGTCCGTGAGCAGGCCGGAGGCGTCGGATTCCCGCAGGTCGGAGAGCACGCCGGCGCCGAAGACCGAACTGGCGGCCTCCATCGCGGGGCGGAGCACGTCGGTGACGGAGACGACGCCGCCGCGGCCGCCGGCCATCCCGCCCGCCGCCTCGTCCAGGAAGGTGCGGTCGCTGAGCATCAGGGCCAGGTCCGCGGTGACGGATCCGACGAAGGTAGCGGTGACGGCCTGCCGGGCGTACGCCACGGCGGCCCGCGCCGGGACGAGGGCCGTTACCTTGAGGGCCACCGGGCTGGGCAGCTCCTCGACGAGCCGTTCCGCCGACGATTCGTGCTTGGTCAGGGTCATGCTCATTGGTGGTTCTCCTCGATGGTGACAATGACTGCAGCGGCCCGGGACCCGTTGCGGGCGGGAGCGGCCGTTGCCAGCCGCGTGCCGTCCAGGGTCAGGTCAAAGGGCCGGTTTTCCAGGTGCGGGAGGGTCAGCACGTCGCCGACGGCGAGGCCCAGCACCTGGCTGGGGGTGACGTAGGAGGTGGCGAGCCGTACGGAAAGTTCCACCGGAACCCGCTCCAGCTGGGAGCTGACCCTGGCGGCGGCGTCGCCGCGGTTGTCCGTGGGGTTGACCTTCTTCAAGCGGCCCAGCAGCAGCGCCGCCGGGACGGCCAGGGTGGCGGGAGCGCTGATGTTGCCGACGTTGATGATGAACGCGGCGACGATCATCAGCTCGCTCGGCGCGGCGGCCTGGGCGAACTGGGAGTTGTACTGGACGGTGTCCACCTTGATGGCTTCGCTCAGCAGCGGCCCCAGCGAGTAGCCGAGGTCCTCAAGGGCTTCATCCATCAGCCCCTTGACCAGCGCCTGCTCGATCTGGGTGAACTTCCGGTCCGGCATGGCCGTGTCATTGGAGGCGCCCAGCATCCGGTTGATCCAGCCCAGGGCGGCTGGGGCGGGGAACTGGACCACCAGCTTGGAGTCCTGGGTGTCGACGGCGCAGAGCACCATGGCGGTCACCGCCGGCAGGGACGCGGCGTACTCGTCGTAGCTTTGCATCCGCACGTCCTCGAGCCGGACCACCGACTTGACGCGCACCTTGGCGGTCAGCTGGGTACCCCACTGCCGGGCGAAAGTCTCGAAGGCGAGCTCCAGGACCCTGCTGTGCTCACGCGCCAGCGTCGCGGGACGCCGGAAGTCATAGACGCTGACGGTCCGCTCCCGTGCCACTTCCCGTTCATCCATAACACTCACGGATGCCACTATCGGCAAGGGAACCGGGCCGGTAAGGCTGCGGCGGCGCCTATTTCTCGGTGAGTTTCAGTGCCTCGGGGATAAGTGCCCGGACGGTCTCCGGCTCGTTCGAGATGACCACGATGTCCACGCGGCGGTTGCGTTCCATCAGCTCCGGCGTCGAGTCGTCGTTGACCTGCCGGGCCGAGCCGAACGCGACGGCGCCGATCCGCTCGGGCGGGATGCTGCCGCGGTCCACCATGAAGCGCAACACGTTGACGGCCCGGGCGGAGGATAGTTCCCAGGTGGAGGGGTAGGCGGTGATGCCGTTGGCGGCGTGGCCCTCCACCATGATCTCCAGCCCGGCCGGGGCGAGGATGGGCGAGATGATTTTGAGGACCTGGGTGGCACGGTCGGTCAGCTCGGGCCGGTCCGGGGCGAAGAAGGCCTGCGAACCGATCAGCTTCACGGTCAGCCCGCGCTGATCGATCTGGAACTCGACGTTCTCGGTCAGTCCGGCGGCGGAGAGTCCGGCCTTCATCTTCTCCTGCAGGGCGCGCAGCCGGTCCACTTCCTTCTTGGCTTCCTCCAATTGCTGGGCCTGGTCCGCCGGCGCGGTCGCGGGAATGGAGGGCGGCGTGGAGGCCGGGGCCGACGCCGGGCTGGAGGCGGCGGCGAAGGCCTCGAGGTTCTTGTCGACGAAGTCGGGCGGCACCACCGTGCCCTCCGCGGTGTCCACGGTCTGGGTGGCGACCGTGCCGAAGCCGGTGGCCAGGGAGTTGCGGAGCTTTTCGAACTTGTTCGCGTCCACTGTGGACATGGCGTAGAGCACGATGAAGAGGCACATCAGGACGGTGACCATGTCCATGTAGGAGGCCATCCAGCGTTCGTCGACGTGGTGTGCCTCGGGCTTCTTGCGCCCGCGACGGCGGGAACTCACGCCGCGTCGTCCAGGCTGGCGGCCAGCCCGTCGCCGCTGGGGGCCTTCTTGCCGGAGCCGGCGCTCTTGAGCTGGTGTTCGGGCACCATGGAGCGGAGCCGTTCGGCCAGCAGCAGGGGCTGGGCACCGGCCTGGACGGCGAGCATGCCCTCCATCACCAGGGTCATGCGTTCGATTTCCAGTTCGGAGAGCCGGGCCAGGCGGGAGCTGAAGGGCAGCCAGATGAAGTTCGCGGAGAGCAGGCCCCACAGGGTGGCGACGAAGGCCGCGGCGATCATGTGGCCGAGTTCGTCCGGCTTGGAGAGGTTCTCGAGGACGTGGGTCAGGGAGACGACGGTGCCGACGATGCCCACGGTCGGGGCGTAGCCGCCCAGGCTGGCGAAGAACTTCGAGGACGCGTGGTCGCTGCGGGTCTTCGTGTCGATCTCGTCCTCCATCTGCACGCGGAGGTCTTCGGCGTCGGTTCCGTCGGCGATGTTCTGGAGGGCGCGGGCGAGGAACGGGTCCTTGAGGCTGGCGGCCTCCTCCTCGAGGGAGAGCAGGCCCTCCGCGCGGGCCTTCTCCGCGAAGCGGACCATCTGGTCGATGCTTTCCTGCGGTTTGGCGGTCTTGCCCATGAACATTGCCGGCACGGCTTTGAAGGCCTGGATGACGTCCTTGAGCGTGTTGCCGGCCAGGCCGACGGCCAGGGTGGCGCCGAACACCAGGACCATGGGCCCGGGCAGCAGCAGCGACGTGATGTTGCCGCCTTCGATGAACACCATGCTGATCACGGCACCGAAGGCGAGGAGTATTCCGATGATTGTTGCGGGATCCATGGGTTACTTCCTCGGTGCTTCGGGGTCCGGCGAGCCGGCGTCGTCGTCCGTCTCCGCGTCCGGGACCAGGCTCAGCGGATAGCCGGTCACCGCGGGAAAGTCCCGGGCCTTGCTCAACACGTAGGCGCGGTAGTCGGCGATCAGTTCGACCACTTCGGCCAGGCTTTCCAGCACCACGTAGGCGGCGCCGTCGAGCGTGACCAGATGGGTATCCGGGCTCTCGTGGATCCGTTCAATCAGGTCCGGGTTGACCGCGAAGCGCGTTCCGTTGAGGCGTGTGACGACGATCATGGGCCGATTCTGCTTTGGGGACGGCCTGGCCGGGGCGGACAGGCGGGACGGGTGTTCTCCCTTCACTGTCGGCCGGCGGGGCCCGTTCGTTAGGCAGGGGCGTTCCCGGACCCCGCTCCCCGTGCGCTCGACCGCCCGGCAACGCCGTGTTGCCCTATCACCTGCCGCTGTTATCCGGCCGGTTTGGCCGCGGTAAGTGATAGGGCAACGACGACGGCGATGCTAGCGCTTGAGCTGGGTGAGCTCCTGCAGGACCTCGTCCGAGGTGGTGATGATGCGGGCGTTGGCCTGGAAACCGCGCTGGGCGACGATCAGGTTGGTGAACTCCTGGGAGAGGTCCACGTTGGACATTTCCAGGGATCCGCCGGCCAGGGTGCCGATGCCGGGGTCGCCGGCCGCACCGAGCTGGACGTTGCCGGAGTTGGCGGTGGCGACGTAAGAGGAACCGCCCGCCTTCTCCAGGCCCGCCGGGTTGGTGAACTTGGCCAGCGCGATCTTGGCGAGCACCTGCTTGGTGCCGTTGCTGAAGGATCCGATCAGGGAGCCGTCGTTGCCCAGGGTGAAGGATTCGAGCTTGCCGACCGCGGAGCCGTCCTGCCCTGCGACGGTGAGGGAGTTCATCGTCGCATATCCGGAGACCTTTGACAGATCGATGGAGATTGCGCCGAGCTGGAAGGGACCGCTGGGCGTCAGGGTGCCATCGGTGTTCTGGTTGAGCGTGATGCTGCCGGTCGCGCCATTCTTGTCTGCCCCGGAGGCGTTCCATCCCGTTGCGGTCTTGCTGAAAGTAAGCGTCACGTCGCGGGCAGCGCCGGTGGCGTCGTAAACCTTGACGACACGCTCAAGGTCGGGGCTGCCGACTGCCGCGTCGCTGGGGAGGTTGCCGTCCAGAGTGACCTTCTTCGTGGCCGTGGCCACCATGGTGTTCGGGTTCAGCGTGATGTTGCCGATCGGACCGGCCGGGTCCACGGTGCCGCCGTTAGCGGTCCAGCCCTGCAGGATGGCGCCGTCGGGGCTGACCAGCTGGCTGTTCGCATCGAAGGTCATGGACCCGGCGCGGGTGAAGAGCTGCTGGCCGCCCTTGTTGGTGATGAAGAAGCCGTCGCCGGAGATCATCATGTCCGTGGCGCGTCCGGTGCTCTGCGAGGAGCCCTGGGAGAAGTTGGTGCTGACGCCTGCCACGCGGACGCCCAGGCCGATCTGCGCCGGGTTGCTGCCGCCGGTCTGGCCCTGCGGTGCGGAGGCACCCTGGGTCATCTGGGAGAGGGTGTCCTGGAACTGGGTGGTGGAGGACTTGAAGCCCGCCGTGTTGACGTTGGCAATGTTGTTGCCGGTGACGTCGAGCATGGTCTGGTGGGCACGGAGGCCGGAGATTCCGGAGTACAGCGAGCGGAGCATGGGAACTGCCTTTCTACGGGGAAGAGCTGATTAGGAGGCGGCTGGCGCCGTAATGCCGGAAATCGAATCGAGCGGAATGGAGAGGGTGCCAACCTTGACGGTCGGCACGCTGCCTGCGAATGACACGGAGCCGGCGAGGCCGGTCCCGGTGGTGCCGTCGCTGAGGGTGTAATCAACGTTGTGACCCACCAGCTGTGCGGCGGCGGAGCGCATCTGCAGCGAGAACGCTTCCTTGCTGTTGGTGGTCATCTCGGTGGTCTTTTCCATCATGGAGAGCTGGATGGTCTGGCTCATCATCTGGTTGGTGTCCATCGGGGCGCTGGGGTTCTGGTTTTTCATCTGGGCCACCAGCAGCGTCATGAAGACATTGGCGTCCATGGTCTGGACGGGTGAGCGCACGGATGACGCCGGTGTGGAGGTTCCCCCGACAGCCTGCGGGGTGACCGGCTGAGGGGTAACGGACTGCGGGGTGATCGGCTGGATCGTCATGGGTCGCGTTCCTTCGTGTCAGGCGAGAATGTCGAGGGTGGTCTGGGGACCGTTCAGGATCCGGGCGGTTCGGAGCGAGGATTCGTCCGCCAGGTCGTCCCACCGGTGGCCCGGCCGGCGGGCGCCCGGGGTGTCCTGGCCTCCACCGGACCCATATCCGCTGCGGCCGGGGTCCTGTCCCCCGCCCAGCCAGGCGTCGGGCCGGTTTTGCTGGGCCCCGTCCTGGCCCCCTGCCGGCGGGCCGCTCTGGTTCGAGAGGTTCAGGCTGGCACCGAAGCCGGCGCCTGCGAGTTCCTTCCGCAGTTCCGGCAGGAGATTACGCACCGCCTCGCGGCCGGCCTCCGCCGGTGCGAACAGTTCGATTCTCACGCCGGCCGCGTCGATGTGGGCGCGGACGGTGAGCGGCCCCAGGTCCTCGGGGGAAACCTTCAGAGTCATGATGTGCTGCCCGGGCGCGGCCGCGGCGAGGGTGAAGAGCGGCTTGGCCAGCTGGGGCAGAAGCGGCGGCTGCGGCGCGGCGGGCGGGGCGGGAGCGGGTGCTGCCGACGCCGGGACGGCGGACGGCGCGGCGGGGGCAGAGGCTGCACCGGCGAAGGCTGCAGCGGCCGAAGCGTCGACGGCGGGAGCCACGGCGGCCGGCGTTCCGGAAGCGTCCTGTGCGGCGGGTGCGCCGGCGGCGGCAGCCGCCGCGGGAACCGGCTGCGCAGCCAGCACTGCCGTGGCGACGGCGGCCGGCACTGCCGCGGATGCGGCGCCCGCCGGGGCCCCGGCAGGCGCGGCCGCGGCCACTCCTGCGGCGCTCACGACGCCGGTCCGGTCCTGACCCGCGCCGAGGCTGGACGGTGCGGTCACTTGGGTGGTGGCCCCGCCGGCAGGATCCGCGGCAACGGCTCCGGCGGCAGCGCTCTCCGGCTGGTGACCCGGGGCTGCGGAGCCGGGACGGGCACCTGCCTCCCCGGCAGCGGTAGCGGCTGACGCGAACTGCTGAGCCGCGGGCGCCGCACCGGGCGCTGCAGCGTCAAGGCCAGCGATAGGTTCGGCTGCCTGCCCTCCGGTTGCGGTGGGGCGTCCTGCCGGTGCTGCGGCCTGGCCAAGGGTGCGCGCGAGCGCCCCCGGCAGGCGGAGCGCGTCGGCGGCTACGGCTGTCGGGGCAGGCAAGGTGGCTGGCGTTTCCCCGCCGGTTGCGACGGCGGACTGCGCGGCACGGGGATCAGCAGTCACAATGCCGGCAGTCGCCGGTCCGGTCAGATCAGGTGTGGCCGCAGCGGCCTGAGCCGCATCGGAAGACGTCGCACCGGCCTGCGAGGCCCCGGGCTGCGCGGCTACGGCCTGCGGAGAAGCGGGCTGCGCCGTGGCGGCAGCGGCAGAGGCTCCGGCACCAGCGCCGGCGGCCTCATCGCTCGGAGTGGAAGCGACGCCGCGGCGCGCAGTCTTGCCGGTCGCGTGGCCGGCGGCGTGCCCGTCCGGGCCGCGGTCGTGCCCGGAACGTGGTCCGGCGGCAGCCGGCGCCGGGCGCCCTGCCCGGGCCCCGGCGTCGTACGTGGTTTCCGGCTGGGACCTGCGCGTGGCGGCCCCGACGGCGTCGTTCAGGGTGCTGCCGCCGCCGGCACGGGGGAACGCTTCGGCAGCGCCC
>NZ_JBFBKP010000097.1:0-13644 GCF_040702285.1 Arthrobacter sp. NPDC080086 | reverse complement strand
CCGCGACGGGCGCGCCGGCACCCACGGCAGCCAGAAGGCCGCCGCCGCCGCGCTGGGAATCACGGAGCAGTCGGTGAGCCGTGCCCTGCTTCGCTCCGGCTGGCAGGAAGAATGGGCGGCACGGCCAGCGGCAGAAATGCTGCTGGCCCTGGCCGACGGCCAGACCGCCGGCGCGGACGGCCACGCCGCGCGCACCCCGAGCGAAGGAGACCGGTGAACGCCCTCTGGATCACACTGGCGCTGGTGACGGCAGGCTTTGCCGGCTGGCCGGTCACCGCCCTGGTCTTCCGCCTGGCCCGCACCATCGACGACAGGGCCGACGCCGGGCAGGCGGCCGACGCGGTTGACGGCACCACGGGCAGCGACTCCGACGCCGGTCCCGGCTGGAGCGACGATCCCACGGACGGGGCGGCAACCACGGCGGCCGGAACCCCGGAAGTACCGGCAGCACCAAGCACTGAGACTCCAACCCCCGAGACCCCAGCCCCCGCGCCCGTCCCGGCGGCCGCCGTCGGCACCCGCATCCTGCGCGGCGGGGCGATCATCGGCGTGCTGGAACGCCTCGCCGTCGCCCTCGCCATTCTGGCCGGGCAGCCCGTGGCCATCGCCTACGTGGTCGCCATCAAGGGCTTGGGCCGGTTCGCCGAACTGAAGGAAACCCCGGTCGCGGCCGAGAGGTTCATCATCGGCACCCTCACCTCGATGCTGTGGGCCGCCGGCGTGGCCGCGCTGGCGAGGGTTCTGCTGCAGGCCTGAAACCGGGCCGATGGATGGGAACCCGGCGGACTGGGGGATAGGGTAGCCGTATGACTGTTTTTGCTGTTGAGTACGTTTACGACGCCGAGTCCGCCGAATCCCGCGCCGCCGCCCGCCCCGCCCACCGGGAATGGACCGCCGGCCTGGCCGAGGACGGCACCCTGCTGGCCAGTGGCCCGTACTCCGACGGCGCCGGCGCGTTGCTGATCCTCAAGGCAGCCGACGAGCAGGCCCTGAGCGAGCTGCTCAAGCAGGACCCGTTCGCCGCCGCCAGCGCCATCTCCGGTATCCGCACCACGGCCTGGGCGCCGGTGACCGGCCTGCTGGCCGGCCACTCCGCCTAAGCGGCCCGCCCACCCTTCGCACTACGCTTCGATCCCAGAGGAGTCCCCGTGACCTCGGTCAGCCTCGGAATGCCGTCGGCACCGCCCCCCGTTCTTGCCCCGCGCCGGAAAACCCGCCAGATCAAGGTCGGCTCGGTCGGCGTCGGCTCCGACTTCCCGATCAGCGTGCAGTCCATGACGACCACGCCGACCACGGACATCAACGCCACCCTGCAGCAGATCGCCGAACTCACCGCCTCCGGCTGTGACATCGTCCGCGTGGCCTGCCCCTCCGCCGACGACGCGGAGGCGCTGCCCATCATCGCGAAGAAGTCGCAGATCCCGGTGATCGCGGACATCCACTTCCAGCCGAAGTACGTCTTCGCCGCGATCGAGGCCGGCTGCGCAGCGGTCCGGGTCAACCCCGGCAACATCCGCAAGTTCGATGACCAGGTCAAGGAAATCGCCCGCGCCGCCAAGGACCACGGCACCTCCATCCGGATCGGCGTCAACGCCGGCTCGCTGGAGCCCGGCATCATGAAGAAGTACGGCAAGGCCACCCCGGAGGCGCTCGTCGAGTCCGCCGTCTGGGAAGCCTCGCTGTTCGAGGAGCACGGCTTCCACGACTTCAAGATCTCGGTCAAGCACAACGACCCCGTCGTCATGGTGGCCGCCTACGAGATGCTCGCGGAAAAGGGTGACTGGCCCCTGCACCTCGGCGTGACCGAGGCTGGCCCCGCCTTCCAGGGGACCATCAAGTCCGCCACCGCCTTCGGCGCGCTGCTCTCCCGCGGTATCGGCGACACCATCCGCGTGTCCCTCTCCGCCCCGCCGGTGGAGGAGGTCAAGGTGGGCAACCAGATCCTGCAGTCGCTGAACCTGCGCCCCCGCAAGCTCGAGATCGTCTCCTGCCCGTCCTGCGGACGCGCCCAGGTGGATGTCTACACCCTCGCCGAGGAAGTCACCGCCGGCCTGGAGGGCATGGAGGTGCCGCTGCGAGTGGCCGTCATGGGCTGCGTGGTGAACGGACCCGGCGAGGCCCGCGAGGCTGACCTCGGCGTGGCGTCCGGCAACGGCAAGGGCCAGATCTTCGTCAAGGGCGAGGTCATCAAAACCGTCCCCGAGAACCAGATCGTCGAAACACTGATCGAAGAGGCTATGCGCCTCGCCGAAGAGATGGGGGAAGCCGATGGCGAAGATGCTGTCAAGGGTGGCCCCGTGGTTAGCGTTTCGTAAGGACGGTACCCAGGCCGGTGCCGCCGTCCGCCTCCTCGGCGCCGGCGACACCGGCACCCTCCGCGATCTCGCGCGGCGCGACCCCGTCGCGAACGTCTTCATCCTGTCCCACCTCGAATCCGCCGGCACCGCCGCGCCAACCGCCGGCGGCGCCAGCATCCTCGGCGTGTTCGACGGCGGGGCCCTCGTCTCGGCCTGCTGGGCCGGGGCCAACCTGGTGCCGGTCGAACTGGATGCCGACCTCGCACCCCTCATCGCGGCCGCGGCACACCGCGCCGGTCGCCGCTACGCCTCCATCTTCGGCCCCGCCGAGGCCGTACTGGCGCTGCACGCGGCCATGGAGGACCTCGGGCACACCGCCCAGGAGATCAGGGCGGACCAACCGCTCATGACCATCAGCGGCACGCCGCTGATCGAGCCCAATCCGGCGTTAGGCTTCGGGCAGATGGCCGACTTCGACCGCATCCTCCCCGCCTGCGCCGCTATGTTCGAGGAGGAGGTGGGCTACTCGCCCTACCTCGGCGGCCGCGAGTTCTACAGCCGGCGGGTCAAGGGGCTGATCCGGGCCGGGCACTCCATGGTCCACCTCGGGCCCGACGGCGAGGTCATCTTCAAGGCCGAACTCGGCGCCGTCACATCCGCCGTCACGCAGGTCCAGGGCGTGTGGATGAACCCCACCCACCGCGGGCTCGGCCTTAGCGCCGGGTACATGGCTGCCGTCGTGCTCCTGGCCCAGCGGCTCGCTCCGGTGACCAGCCTCTACGTCAACGACTTCAATGTCCGTGCCCGGGCCAGCTACGAGCGGGTGGGCTTCGAACAGGCCGGCAGCTTCGCGACGGTGCTCTTCTAAAACCGCGCTCTTCTAGGACGGCGCTGTCCAAGGACGGCGCCGTTCCACCCCGCCCGAGACACGTCATGTCACCGACTTGTGACAAAAATATAAGGGCACACTCTTGTTTTGGCGACGGGGATCACATAGGTTCTAGCTAGCCGCGCCGAGAAGGCGCGAGCGGTCTCAGGGGGAACCACCAACTGGCCCCGCAGCCGCCCGGAAGGGCAGGCTCGGGCCAGGGTTAACAGCCTTGATAAAAGCGGCACTGGGGTCGCGGGGCCGCGCCACGACGGATGACCAGCCGGAAACGGCCAGGGGCTTCCACGCCGGGGCGCGGCCCGTCCCATTCCCTGACGCCTCCCGCCCGGACACATGCCACCCGCACAACCCGCGTCGCCCGGGAACCCGCGCCGCGGCGAGGCGGTAGATTGGTAGCTGGACATTTCGTGCCTCCCCGGAGGCCCCGCATTTCTCAGAAACGGATACCCCTCCAGTGGTCCTTCGACTCTCCCAGCTGTTCCTGCGCACCCTGCGTGAAGACCCCGCCGACGCCGAGGTGGCCAGCCACCGGCTGCTGGTCCGAGCAGGTTACATCCGCCGCGCGGCCCCCGGTATCTACACCTGGCTGCCGCTGGGCCTGAGCGTCCTGCGCCGGGTGGAGCAGATCATCCGCGAGGAGATGACGGCGATCGGCGCCCAGGAGGTCCACTTCCCGGCGCTGCTGCCGAAGGAACCCTACGAGGCGACCAACCGCTGGACCGAGTACGGCGAGGGCATCTTCCGGCTCAAGGACCGCAAGGGCAACGACTACCTGCTGGCCCCCACGCACGAGGAAATGTTCACCCTGCTGGTCAAGGACCTGTACTCCTCGTACAAGGACCTGCCGCTGAGTATCTACCAGATCCAGAACAAGTACCGCGACGAGGCACGCCCCCGGGCTGGCCTGCTCCGCGGCCGCGAGTTCATCATGAAGGACTCCTACTCCTTCGACGTCGACGACGCCGGCCTGGACGCCAGCTACGCCGCCCACCGCAGCGCCTACCTGAAGATCTTCGAGCGCCTCGGCCTCGAGGTCGTCCCGGTCACCGCGACGGCCGGCGCCATGGGCGGGTCCAAGAGCGAGGAGTTCCTGCACCCCACCGAGATCGGCGAGGACACCTTCGTCCGGTCCGCCGGCGGCTACGCGGCGAACGTCGAGGCCGTCACCACCGTGGTTCCCGCGGACATCGATTTCACCAACGCCCCCGCCGCCGAGGTGCGCGACACCCCGGACACCCCCACCATCGACACCCTCGTGGCGGCCGCCAACGCCCTGGCGCCCCGCAGCGAGGCCGACGGCGGCGCCTGGACCGCCGCGGACACGCTGAAGAACGTCGTGCTCGCCGTCACCCTGCCCACCGGTGAGCGCCAGCTCGTCGTCATCGGCGTCCCCGGCGACCGCGGCGTGGACCTCAAGCGCGTCGAGGCCACCATCGGATCCTTCCTGCCGATCGCCGGTGAGATCACCCTGGAGGCCGCCAACGAGGAGGACCTCAAGAAGCAGCCCCTGCTGGTCAAGGGCTACATCGGGCCGGGCCTGTCCCCGGACGCCCCGCTGCTGGGCTCCGAGGGCGCGTCGAAGCTGCTCTACCTGGTGGACCCCCGCGTGGTCAGCGGCTCCGCCTGGATCACCGGCGCCAACGAGGCCGGCAAGCACGTCTTCGGCCTGGTGGCCGGACGCGACTTCGGCTGGGACGGCGTCATCGAGGCCACCGAAGTCCGCGCCGGCGACCCCGCCCCGGACGGCTCCGGCCCGCTGGAAACCGCCCGCGGCATCGAAATGGGCCACATCTTCCAGCTCGGCCGCAAGTACGCCGAGGCCCTGGACCTGAAGGTCCTGGACCAGAACGGCAAGCAGGTCGTCGTCACCATGGGCTCCTACGGCGTCGGCGTCACCCGCGCGGTGGCCGCCCTGGCCGAGTCCAACCACGACGAGAAGGGCCTGGTCTGGCCCCGCGCCGTCGCCCCCGCCGACGTACACGTCGTCGCCGTCGGACGCGGCGAGGAGATCTTCGCCGCCGCCGAGAAGCTCGCGCTCGAACTGGAGGCCGCCGGCCTCGAGGTCATCTACGACGACCGTCCCAAGGTCTCCCCGGGCGTCAAGTTCGGCGACGCCGAACTCGTCGGCGTGCCCACCATCCTGGCCGTCGGCCGCGGCCTGGTGGACGGCGTCGTCGAGATCAAGGACCGCCGCAGCGGCAACGCCGAGAACATCGCCGTGGATCGGGCCGTCGACCACGTGGTCAACGCCGTCCGCAACGCCTGACCCGGCCCGGGGATGCTTTCGGGTCTTGAATCAATCCAGCTCACCACCCTGATCCTGGTGGTGGTGGCCGGTTTCGCGGCCGGCTGGATCGACGCCGTCGTGGGCGGCGGGGGACTGATCCAGCTGCCGGTCATGCTCCTGGTGCCGGGCATCAGCCCGGTGCAGGCGCTGGCGACCAACAAGATGGGCTCCATCTTCGGCACCACCACCAGCGCGGTGACCTACTACCGACGGGTGCGGCCGGACCTGCGCACCGCCATCCCCATGGCGGTGATCGCCTTGGCCGGCAGCTTCGGCGGGGCTATCCTGGCCGCCACCCTGCCGGCGAGCGTCTTCAAACCGATCATCGTGGCCGCGCTGGTGGCCGTGGCCCTGTTTACGGCGCTGCAGCCCAACGTTGGCGAGCTGACCAAGCTCCGCCACAACGGGCACCGCCACTACGTCATCGCCTGCCTGATCGGCGGCGTCATCGGTTTCTACGACGGCATGATCGGCCCCGGAACGGGGTCCTTCCTGATCATCGCGCTGGTGTCCGCCATGGGCTACGCCTTCCTCGAGGCCAGCGCCAAGGCGAAGATCGTCAACATGGCCACCAACGCCGGGGCGCTGCTGTTCTTCCTGCCGCACGGCTCCCTGCTCTGGGGCCTGGGCCTGGTCCTCGGCGGGGCCAACATGGCCGGCGGCTACCTCGGTGCCCGGACCGCCGTCAGCCGGGGCAGCAAGTTCATCCGGATCGTGTTCCTGGTGGTCGTGGGCGTGCTCATCATCAAGCTCGGCTCCGACGTCTGGCACGACACCCTCGGCTGAGACTTCGGCTAAGGGCTCCGTGCCGGGCGCCGGGCTCCCGGGGACCGCAGGGCCCTGCCGCGGTGTCGGGGCCGGGCGTAGCATGCAGCTATGTCAGCACCCGGTGAGCGCTACCGCGACGCCCTGGCCGCCGCGGCCGGGCACGCCCGGCGGTGGCTGGAGAGCCAGCAGTCCCGTCCCATCGGCCCCGCCCGGAGCGCCGCCGAACTCGCGGCCGACTTCGGCGGCCCGCTCCCGTCCGGCGGCACCCCCGCTGCCGAGGTGGTGGACTACCTCGCGGAAAAGGCCGAACCCGGGCTGATGGCCATGCCCTCCGGCCGGTTCTTCGGCTGGGTGATCGGCGGGACGCTGCCCGCCGCCCTGGCCGCGGACTGGCTGGTCAGTGCCTGGGACCAGAACGCCGGGCTCCGTTTCGCCACCCCCGCCACCGCCGCCATCGAGGAGGCCGCGGGCCGGTGGCTGCTCGAGCTGCTGGGCCTGCCCCAGGAGTCGGGGGTGGGGTTCGCCACCGGCGCCACCATGGCCAACTTCACCGGCCTGGCCGCCGCGCGCTGGCGCCTGCTGCAGGACGCCGGTTGGGACTCCGACGCCGACGGCCTCTCCGGCGCGCCGCGGATCCGCTGCTTCGCGGGTGCCGAGCGCCACGACACCATTGACCTGGGGCTCCGCTACCTCGGGCTCGGCCGGCCCACCGCCGTGCGGGCGGACGCGGAGGGCCGGATCGACCCGGCGGCCCTGGACCGCGCCCTCGGGGCGGCGGTTGCCGAGGGTGGTCCGGGTACCGGATCCGTGCCGCTGCTGGTCTGCCTGCAGGCCGGCAACCTGCATTCGGGTGCCTTCGACCCGTTCCGGGAGGCCATCGCCGTCGCCAAGTCCCACGGCGCGTGGGTGCACGTGGACGGGGCCTTCGGCCTCTGGGCCGCCGCCGTGCCGGAACTGGCCGCCCTGACCGACGGGCTGGACAGGGCAGACTCCTGGGGGACCGATGCGCACAAGACCCTCAACGTGCCCTACGACTGCGGGATCGCGGTGGTCCGGGACGTCACCGCGCTCCGGGCGGCGATGGGCCTGCACACCAGCTACCTCATCCAGGCCGCCGACGGGGCCGCCGATCCGTTCGAGACCGTGCCGGAGCTGTCCCGGCGGGCCCGCGGCGTGCCGGTCTGGGCCGCGCTGAAGTCCCTCGGCCGCGACGGCGTCGCCGGGCAGGTCCGCGGGCTGGTGCTCCGTGCCCGCCAACTGGCCGAGGCGCTGGCCGCGCTCGAGGGCGTCGAGGTGCTCAACGACGTCGTCTACACCCAGGTCTCCCTGGCCTTCGGTGATGACGCCACCACCCGGGCGGTAACGGACCGGATCATCGCCGACGGCCGGGTCTGGATGTCCGGTTCGCGCTGGCGGGGCAGGGACATCCTGCGGATCTCGGTGAGCAACTGGAGCACCGACGACGGCGACGTGGCCACAGCGGTGGCGGCGGTCCGGGACGCGCTTGCCGCCGTCCGGGACGCCGGTGAGCAGGCGACTGAGCAGGCGGGCACCTAGCGCGGACGCCTGGCGCGGCAACCTCGTCGTTGTTGCCTAGCCGCGGGAGGGGCCGGAGGCGCCCGGGACCGGCAGGTCGGCGGGCATGGGCAGCCCGTCGAGGGTCCGCCCGGCGAGGGTGCTGGCGACCCAGAGCGACCGAGTCCGGCCGCCGTCGTTCCGTTCCTCCGTGTACCAGAGCGCATTCTCGACTTCCCGCGCCAGGGCCCATTGCCGGGCAACGTCGCCGTCGAGGCCCGCGGCCGCGCTGAACTCCTGGCAGCGTTCCAGCAGCGCCGCGGCCGGATCGGCGGCGGACAATTCGGCCAGCCGGTTCCAGAGCAGCGGCGCCACCGCGAACTCCGCCTCACCCACCAGCGGGTGCGGGTCGATGGCACGGTAATCGTCCGGATCCCCGGACCCGGCCGCTGTCCCGGGACGGGCCAGGATGTTCAGGAAGTGCAGGTCGGCGTGAACCAGGACGTCGACGCCGGAGCGCCGGCCCACCACGCCCCGGGTCTGGCAGACCTCCAGGGCGGCCTCCAGGAGCCAGCGGGGGAAGGGCCGGCCCAGGGCCTCCCAGCGCTCGGGAAACTCGTCGCTCCACCGCTCGGCCACGGCGGCGACCTGTTCAAAGCCGCGCCAGGCGGGGCGGCCGTCCGGGGCGATCGAGAGCCGGCGGACCAGGCCGCCCCAGACCGCGGCGGCCGCCGCAAGGGGCACCTCCTGCAGCGAACGGGTAGCCTTCAGGCGCTCCAGCACCAGCACGCCCGCCTCCGGGTCGGCGGCGATCAGCCGGACCGCGCCCCGGCCCTCCCAGAGCCCGAGGGCGACGTGTTCGGTCCGGGATTCCTCGTGCGGGTAGGCGGCCTTCAGTACACCCGGCGTGCCGTCGTTCAGCCGCACCGGGACGACCACGGCGCCGTGCCCGCTCCACGGTTCCGCGCCGGGCGCCAGGTCAAGGACCAGCGAAAACGCCTCAAGGGCGTCCGCGATCACGCCCGGTAGGGACGCCAGCCAGGCGCGGCCCTCGGCGGTCCGGGAGTATCTGCGGGTGAGGGCGGCGGGGATCGGGACGGGGCTGGGCGAAGTCACCGTCCCAGCGTAGTGTCGGCGATTCAGCCGGCGAAGCCGCTGGTGCCCAGCCAGTTGCCGATCAGGAAGGTGGCCAGCAGAGCCGCGGCGCCGCCGATCACGACCCGGATGGCGGCCTTGGCCTTTGAGCCGCCGCCGATCCAGGCGCCGACGGCTCCCGTCACGGCCAGCGCGACCAGCACCGCGGCGAAGGTGAGCGGCACGCGGATGTTTTCCGGCGGCAGCAGGATCGCCAGCATCGGCAGGATGGCACCGGCCAGGAAGGCGATGGCGGACGCGAGGGCGGCGTGCCAGGGGCTGACGATGTCGGTTTCGTCGATGTTCAGTTCGGCCGCGAGGTGTGCGCCGAGCGCGTCGTGGGCGGTCAGTTCCCGGGCCACGGCGCCGGCGGTTTCCGGGCTGAGGCCCTTCGCCTGGTAGATGGCGGTGAGCTCGGCGAGCTCCTCCTCGGGCTGTTCGGCCAGTTCGCGGCGTTCCTTCTCGATCAGCGCCTCCTGGCTGTCCTTTTGGCTGCTGACAGACACGTATTCACCCAGGGCCATGGAGATGGCACCGCCGACGACGCCGGCGGCACCGGCGATCAGGATGGGGCCGGAGTCGGTCGTCACGCCAGCGACGCCCACCACGATCGCGGCGACCGAGACGATCCCGTCGTTGGCGCCGAGGACGCCGGCGCGCAACCAGTTCAGCCGGTGCGCGAGGTCGTTGCGGTGCGGTTCATTTTCTTGAAAGACGGGTGCCTGGCTGGTTTCCATGCGAACAGCCAACCATCAGCGCCGCAACCGCCGCCAGTATTCGGAGGCTAAGTAAAGTAAGCAGCGCCTACCCTGATTCGTGGCACATCCAGGCTTATTTCCCGCCCGGCCAGCCTATTTTGCAGGCAGCGTGGGCAGTTCCGCGGGGTCCACCGACAGGCCCGGGGTCGGCTCCGGCGCGGCGCCCCAGGCGGCGGCGCGGCGGCCGGTTTCCAGCAGCCCGGACACGGCCCATTGGCGGGTGGCCCCGTCGCTGAGGCCCACCAGGTCGGCATAGGCCGCCAGCGAGCCGGATTCCAGCCCGCGCAGCCCGGCCGCCGGCGAGACCAGGACCGCGGGGTCCAGTGCATAGCCGGCCTGCCGCGGGGGAGCGGCGGCGCAGTGCTGCCGGGCCAGCGACTCGGCGGCCGCGGCGAGGGCCTCGTGGCGGGTTAGCCGCGTGGCGGCCGCGGCGGCCCCGGGGCCGTCCAGACGCGTCAGGGCCACTTGGTAGGCGTAAACGGTTTCCCTTTCGGTGCTGATCACCTCGGCGAGGGCGTTCGCCAGGTCCGCGCGCGCCGGTGACGCCGACGCGGAGGGGGTGGCTGAGGAGGAAACCGTCGCGGACGGGCAGGCCGAAGGGGCCGGTGTCGCGGACCCGGGGGCCGGGGCGGCGCTGGCGGGGGCCGACGCTGCGGCGCCCGTCGATGCCGGGTCCGGCGTGCCGGTCGCGGCGGCCACCGCGGAGGCCTGCAGCAGCTGGCCGGTGCCGATCGAGGCGAGCAGGCGGGCTGTCCCCGGGTCCGCGGAGGCGGCGTCGGCCAGGCGTTGCCGCCCGCTGGCGTCCAGTGCGGTGACGAGCGACGCGGCCGTCACGGGCGCGGCTGACGGGGACGCAGACGCGGGGGATTGGCCCGGGGACGCCGACGCGGTGGACGGGGACGGGGACGCGGTGGACGGGGACGGGGACGCCGCGCCGGAGGGCGCCAGAGACGGGGACGCCGAAGCGGTGGCCGACCCGGGCCGCCAGAGCGCCCTGGCCTGGGTTGTCAGGAAACTCACAGTGCCGTACGCGGCGGTCCCCGCGCCGGTGAGCCGTTCCGCGTCGGAACGGAGCTCCAGGGTGTCGGTAAGGGCGGCGGCCAGGGCCTTCTCCGACGTGGTCGGCGGAGCCGGTTCCGCGGGCTTGCCGGGGCGTACCACCAGCCCCAAAGTCAGCACCACCACGGCGAGGACGACGATCAACGCCAGCCGGGGAAGGTTGCGGGGCAGCCGGGCCCGCCGTCGTTCTCCGCTGGTCTCCTCATTCACAACAGACCATTTTGGCACGGCCCGCACGCGAGCCACCGCGGTGGGGGTCTGGAGAGGCCCGGCGGCGGTGCGGCGGCCGGAACTGGAGTGCGCCACCGGCCGCGATTGTCGCTACGCTAGTACTCACAACATCATCTAGCAGGAGGCGGGCGGCATCATGACCAACGCAGAAGCCACGACTTCGACAGGCCGGACCGGATCGGGGAAGGCTGACGCCGCCCCCGCACACAACCTGGAGGCCGAGCGGCTCTACGCGCTCCTCGCCCCCGCGGTCCAGGCCAACCGGCTGTACCTGGAAGATGTCTCCATTCACATTGCCGGCGCCAACCGGGTGGTCCACGTCGTCGTCGACCTGCCCCAGGAGGAAACCGGCGGCGTCAGCCTCGACGTGATCGCGGAGATCTCCAAGACCCTTTCGGACATCCTGGACGAGGACCCCAGCACGGATTCCCGGCCGTACGAGCTCGAGGTGTCCTCGCCCGGCGTCGGCCGCCCGCTCACCGAAGAGCGGCACTGGCACCGCGCCCGCGGCCGGATGGTCACCGTCAACGTCATCCAGGGTGACAACGTCACCGGCCGGATCCAGTCCGTGGACAGCTCCGGCGTTACGCTGGTGCCCGAACTGGCCGTCAAGAAGGGGATGAAGCCCAAGCAGGGCGACCCCGTGAAGCTTCCTTTCGACAGGATCCGCAGTGGAAAAGTCGAGATAGAGTTCAGCCACCTCGAAGAGGCGCCGC
Source organism: Arthrobacter sp. NPDC080086 (assembly GCF_040702285.1). Taxonomy (NCBI): domain Bacteria; kingdom Bacillati; phylum Actinomycetota; class Actinomycetes; order Micrococcales; family Micrococcaceae; genus Arthrobacter; species Arthrobacter sp. NPDC080086. Next base: position 1,990 of record NZ_JBFBKP010000097.1, on the reverse strand, counting down.
TGGAGAACGACAATGGACCTTCCGAGGAGGCCTAATGGATATTGACATGAGCGCGCTGAGACTCCTGGAGCGTGAGCGTGAAATCCCGCTGGATCTCCTGATCCCCACCATCGAACAGGCCCTCCTGGTGGCCTACCACAAGACGCCTGGCGCCTTCGAGAAGGCCCGCGCCGAGCTGGACCGCAAGAGCGGCCACGTGACCATCTGGGCCACCGAGATCGACGACGACGGCGAACCCGTCGGGGAGTTCGAGGACACCCCGGCCGGCTTCGGCCGGATCGCCGCGAGCACCGCCCGGCAGATCATCCTGCAGCGCCTGCGCGACGCCGAGGACGACAACGTCCTGGGCCAGTTCAAGGGCCGCGAGGGCGAACTCGTCGCCGGCACCATCCAGCAGGGCAACAACCCGCACATGATCCAGGTGAACCTCGGCACGGTGGAGGCGCTGCTGCCGCCGCCCGAACAGGTCCCCGGCGAGAAGTACATCCACGGCAACCGGCTCCGCGCCTTCGTCATCGACGTGCACCGCGGCACCAAGGGCCCGTCCATCACGCTGTCCCGGTCCCACCCCGGCCTGGTCCGCAAGCTCTTCGAACTCGAGGTCCCGGAAATCGCGGACCACTCGGTCGAAATCGTCGCGCTGGCCCGTGAAGCCGGACACCGCACCAAGATCGCGGTCAAGGCCAACATCCCGGGCGTCAACGCCAAGGGTGCCTGCATCGGCGAGATGGGCTCCCGCGTCCGCGCCGTCATGACCGAGCTGAACGAGGAAAAGATCGACATCGTCGACTACAGCGACGATCCGGCCACCTTCATCGCCAGTGCGCTCTCGCCCTCGCGGGTGAATTCGGTCACCATCACGGACGAGGCCACCCGGTCCGCCCGCGTGGTGGTCCCGGACTACCAGCTCTCCCTCGCCATCGGCAAGGAGGGCCAGAACGCCCGCCTGGCCGCCAAGCTCACCGGCTGGCGGATCGACATCGTCTCGGACGCGGCGGAGAACAAGGACAAGTAGTCCCTCCCTCATCTCCACGTTCGGCCCCGGCGCAGCCCCTGCCCGGGGCCGAACGCCGTTTCCCCGGACCTGCCCGTTTCGGGACCGGGGCGCCGGAGGGCTAGAATAGACAGTGACCGCGCCTTCGGGCCGGCATCCTTGTGCCCTCGGCGCGTGCGGCTTTCCCAGCGGACGTGCCGGGCCGGCAGGTGGTTACGGCAGGAAGATACTCGCAGTGGCAGAAACTCAGCAGCTCGGGAATCAGCCGCAACGTACCTGCATCGGGTGCCGCAAGAAGGGAACGCGGTCGGAACTGCTCCGGCTGGTCGCCGGCGCCGGCGGGTCAACCGCCGTCGTGGTCGACGAACGACGCCGGATGGCAGGCAGGGGAGCATGGTTGCACCCCAGCGAAAAGTGCCTGGCACTGGCGGTCAAACGCCGTGCGTTCGGACGCGCCCTCAACGGCGTCGCCGGAACGGACGACGTCGAACGCCGGATCCTGGCAGGCACGCACGCTGCAGACACCCCGGTGGCCGCAGCAACAACCGTCCAACCTGAAAGCGGGTCAGAAAACTGATGGAAACCCGATGAGTTCCCAGCGATGAGTACGCAACGATGACAACTTTGTTGCGCTCTGCAATGGGCCTTTCAGCTGCACCCGCGGCGGAGGCCCGCAGTAAGAAGTAGACGGTTCGTGCCTGGCTCGGTGCGGACCGAGACAGGAGAAATGTGGCCAAGGTCCGCGTACATGAGCTCGCCAAAGAGCTCGGTATTACTTCCAAAGATGCAGTGACAAAACTGCAGGAACTGGGCGAATTTGTTCGCTCCGCCTCTTCCACAATTGAGGCACCGGTGGTGCGGAAACTCCGCAACGCCTTCCCCGACGCTCCCGCCGCTTCCAAGACCGAAGCGCCCGCGTCCGCCCCCAAGGCCAGCCCCGCCGCCAACCGCCCGGCCCCCGCGCCGGCTCCGGCCGCGCCCAAGGCCGAAGCTCCC
>NZ_JBFBKP010000096.1:0-13731 GCF_040702285.1 Arthrobacter sp. NPDC080086 | reverse complement strand
ACGGCGCCCAACCCCCCCCCCCCCGCCCCCCACACCCGCGAAAAACAAACCCCCGCGCCCCCCCCACCCCGGGGGGGGGGCCCGGGCCGCTGTGTTTGGCGGAGTTTCGGGTGGGGCGCCGGGGCTAGCCCTGGGTGACCTTCAGCGAGGTGATCATGCGCTTGGCGTTGAGGTACTCGGCGCTCTGCATGTAGGCCCGCGCGTCGGCCATCGTGGGGAACGACTTGGGGCCCTTGTGGCCGGGGATTTGCTGCTGGACTCCGGTGTTCACCTGGTAGGCGTCCGCGAAGGAGAAGAGCGGCGAGTCGGAGGGCCCGCTGACGATGTTGTAGAACATGCAGGTGCTGCCGTTTTGGCCGGCCGGGGAGCTGGTGAGCCCGTAGGACGCCGTGACGTGGTCGGCTTCCTGCAGGGCGCGGAAGGCGAATCTCGGGCTCACTGACCCCTTGGTCGGCTGGTACGGAATGTCGACGTTGACCGAGTCGAGGACGGTGTAGGGCACCGGCCCCTCGCAGGCTCCCCCGACGCCGCCCGACGGTCCGGAGTGCAGGGATGCCACGATCACGCCGGATTCGTCGGCGACCTCCACGTCCGTCGATCCGGTATTGGCGGGCGGGGCCTGCGTCGCCGTCCAGGTTCCGGGGTACTCGAAGCTGATCCGGCGGTCGGCGCTGGTGAACGTCCGCCATTCGGCGGCGGCGTCCGTGGGCGGCTGGGTGTTTGCTGCGGCCGGGGTCGTGGCCGTGGCGGTGGGTGTTGCCGTTTGGGACGGGGCCGCCGCGGCACTGGTGGACAGCGCGGGGGCGGGCGTCGTCGGGGTTTCGGAGGGCGCCGGTGACGAGGCTGCCGCGGGCGCCTTGGACCCCATGGTCGCTGCGACGGCTACGCCGCCTCCCACGGCCGCCAGGGCGATCACGACGACGGCGGCGGCCAAGGGCCAGCGCCGTCGGGCGTCGCCCGGAGAGTCCCCGCGGTCTGCAGAGTCGGGATAGTCGCCGTCGTCGTCGCCGGGGAGGTGAAGGTTGTTGCCGCTCATGCCGGGCCTCCAGGGTGCGCGGATCAGGTGCCGGCGGATCCGGCATTTTCACGCCTAGGCTACCGGCCCGCCGAATGACTGCCGGTCTCGCCCCGCCGGGCGGCATCGTTTCCCGGCGGGAAGCGTGTTAGCGCTGCGCCCCGGCGGCCCCCTGCGTACCCTTCCCTTGCTCATCGGGGTAGCGGACGGAGGCCACCGTTTCGTTGTCGTCATTCAGGACGACGACGACGTCGATCGTCTCGCCGGAGAGCGCCGGCGGCAGCCAGTGTTCGGCGTCCTGCCACATGCGTTCGAGGGGCAGGTCCGTGGTGCTGAACCATTCCGGGGTGATCTCGCGGCTCTCGGCGGGTTCGCCGTCCCAGCGCCGGGTGGTGAAGAGCCGGCAGGACATGTTCCACTCGGGTCGGGCCGGGAAGACGAACTCCACGAGGCCTGCGTGGCTGAGGTCGGGTTCGGCAACGATCAGCCCGGTTTCCTCGAAAACCTCGCGGACGACAGCCTGGGCGTCGGTCTCCCCGGGTTCGACGTGGCCGCCGATGCCCACAATTTTTCCCAGCCCGAACCCGGTCCGCTTCAGGCCCAGCAGCACCTCCGTCCCGTCGGGCGTGTCCCGGAGGGCGAAGCAGAGGGTCACCGGTGCGGCTGTCATGGTTTCAGCCTAGTAGCTGCTCTCCGGGCGCCTCTATTTGCCGGCCGGGCCTTCACCGACCAACTGCGGCCGCAGAGTGACCGGGATCCCCTTCTCGGCAAACTCCTTGTCCATGGCCTGCTGCGCCGTCAGCCCCTGGTTGTTCAGCGCCTGGAACTCCCAGTTGTAGACCGTGGCCGAGGGTTGGCGGACATCCCAGAGGAAGCGGCCATTCTGGAGTTTGGCGAGCCGGAACCAGGCGTTCCCGCCGTCGAGCTTGAGTGCCTGCCCGCCTTCATCGGAGATCACGTAGGCGAGCCAACCGTCGGCGCAGCCGAGCACGGTGTAGTACCGCTGCTCCGCGGCGGGGATCGGCAGGATTGTGGGCTGTCGGTCGTTTCGCAGCTGGTCGATGTTCGCCGGCGTGCAGGCCACTCCCCCGGTGCTGGGCGGGGCGGTCTGGCTGGGGGTAGCCGGCACCGGAGACGTCGGCGACGGCGTCGGTGAAGCAGGCGACGGCGACGGCGTGGCGGGGGCGCTCTCACTGATCGTGATGTTCGGCCCGGCCGGCACCGGCAGCGCGGGTCCGGGCGCCGTCGGGAAGTTCCCGCCCACGACGACGGCTCCTGCCACCGCCGCGGCGGCGAGGCCGGCAACTGCCACGGCGGCAATCCTGGTACGGCGTCGCCGGGTGGCCTCGCGGTGCGCGGAGGCGGCCCGCGGCATTGTGACCACGTTCGGGTCCGTGGACGTCACCTCCGAGCGGAGGACCCCGCGGTCCGGGACCGTGACCGACGGCTTGATGTCCTTCATGAGCTGTTCGATGCGGTCCATGGCTAGTCTCTCCGTTCTGTCATCAGGTGGGCGGGTGCGGCATTCGCGAAGGCACGCCGGGCCCTGTGCAGCCGGACGCCGGCGGCCGAGACCGAACAGCCGAGGGCTGCGGCCAGTTCGGCGCCGCTGAGATCCTCCCAGTAAGTCAGCATGAGGATGTCGCGGTCCTTGTCCCGGAGTTTCATCAGCACGGCTGCTACGACGGAGCGCTGGTCGCCGGCGGTGGTGACGTCATCGGTGCGCGCCTCCTCGGCGAGGCGTTCGAACAGTTCCTGCCGACGTCGGCGGCCCTTGTATTCGTTGCCGAGGACGTTGCGTGCGGTTGCCAGGAGCCAGCCGATGCCGGGCGGTTCAGGCAACTGTTTCTCCCAGGCGATGCGAAAGACGTCCGCGGCGAGCTCCTCGGCCCGGTGGGCGTCGTTGATGCGGCGGGCGATGTAGCCGTAGACACGGGCGGCGTGCTGGTCATGCAGCTCAATGAATGCCTGCTCCTTCGCAGCCAACATGATGTTTCCCCCGAACAATCGATGACGTGGTTCTACCCAATCAGTGTCCCGGGGCGCCCGGATCCTTACACACGGGCGTGTCGACAATCAGGCGCAGTGCCGCAACGTCTGGAAAAGCCCGGCAGACTAGCCCAGGGCGCGCGGGTGTGCGGCGGCATAGATCTCGCGCAGCGTGTCGGCCGTGACCAGGGTGTAGACCTGCGTGGTGGTGACCGAGGCGTGCCCCAGCAGTTCCTGCACCACGCGGACGTCGGCGCCGCCCTCCAGCAGGTGGGTCGCGAAGGAGTGCCGCAGCGTGTGCGGGGAAACGTCCTTGGTGATGTTGGCCCTCTCGGCAGCCGTTTTCAGGATGGTCCAGGCGCTCTGGCGGCTGATCCGTCCGCCGCGCGCGTTGAGGAACAGCGCCGGCGTGCCCTTGCCCTTGGCCGCCAGGAGCGGCCGCCCTCTCACCAGGTAGGCGTCCAGCGCGCGGGAACCGTAGGACCCCAGCGGCACCAGCCGTTCCTTGGAGCCCTTGCCAAAGAGGCGCACGATCGCCGGCCCCCCGCCCTCGTCGGGAGCGCTCCCGGCCAGTGCGATGTCGTCCACGTCCAGTCCGACCGCCTCGCTGATGCGGGCACCCGTGGAGTAGAGGAATTCCAGCATTGCCCGGTCGCGCAGGCCGGTGGCGGTGTCCGTACCCGCCGCCTCCAGGATGCGGGTCACCTCGTCCACCGTGATGGCCTTGGGCAGCCGTTTGCCGGGCATCGGCGGGTGGACGTCGCTGGCGGGATCGGTCGGGGTGAGGCCCTCCAGGGCCCAGAACTTGTGCAGCCCCCGGACCGCGACGACGCTGCGGGCGGCAGACCGGACGCCCAGCGCGGTCCCGCCGTCGGAGCCGTCGGAGAGGGCCTGGACAAAGGCGGTGACGTCTCGCCGGGTGATGTCCTCGGGGCGGTTGCGCCCCGCGGCGGCCAGGTGCCGCGCGTAGCGGGCCAGGTCCCGCCGGTACGCGGACAGGGTGTTGGCGGCCAGTCCGCGTTCGACCCCCATGTGCTGCAGGTAGTCGGTGATGGCGCGGTCGACGGCGGTGGGCGGCCGGGCTGCACTCCCCCGGGGGGCGTCCATGGTGGCGCCCCCGGCTGCAGGTGCCGCCGGGTGGGCAGTGAAGGCAGTCTGCGCGGGAGGCTCCGCCGCCAGCAGGCCGGTCATCCGCGCTGGCTTGGGTGCGCCGTCCAGGGCGCGTCCGCGGGCCGGAGCCGGTCGAAGCCGTCGGCCTTGGCGGCGGCAGCGGCCAGGATGCCGACGACGGCGGACGGGTTGTGCAGGCGCCCCTCCAGCACCGCCGCGACGGCCGCGTCGAGTGGCAGCCAGTGCAGCTCGATCTCGGCCTCCTCGTCGGTGCGGACGTGCAGTTCGTGGCCGGGCACGTCACTCAGCCCGCGGGCCAGGTAGATCCGGATCGCCTCACTGGAGGAGCCCGGCGAGTTGAAGAAGTCGGCCAGCACGTTCCATTCCGCGGCCACCAAATCGGCTTCCTCGGCGAGTTCCCGGGCGGCGCCCGCCACGAAGTCCTCGCCCTCGACGTCGAGCAGCCCGGCCGGGATCTCCCACAGCGCCATGCCCACCGGGTGCCGGTACTGCTTGATCAGGAGGATCTCGCCGTCGTCGTTCATCGGCAGCACGGCCACCGCGCCTGGGTGGTCGATGTAGTCCCGGGTCAGGGCGTCGCCGTCGTCATTCAGCTGGAAGCTGTCGCTGACCACGTCCCAGATCCGGCCCTCGTAGACCTTCTCGGACGACAAAAGACGGCGCGGGCTCGGCTCATCTGAAACCTGCCGTGCAGCATCATGGGTCTCAGACATTCCGGGCATCGCGCCGTCCTTTGATGTAGTTGGTGTTACTTGGCCTGCGCCGCGGCCTTTGCCGCCGGCTTGGCGGTACCCTGCTGGTGGTCGCCGTGCTGGTGGTCCAGGGCGGCCCGGACCAGGCCCGCGAACAGCGGGTGCGGGCGGGTCGGCCGGGAGCTGAGCTCCGGGTGGGCCTGGGTAGCGACGTAGTACGGGTGCACCTCGCGCGGAAGCTCCACGTACTCCACCAGCTTGCCGTCCGGGGAGGTACCGGAGAAGACCAGGCCCTGCGCCGCGATCTGGTCGCGGTACTTGTTGTTGACCTCGTAGCGGTGCCGGTGGCGTTCGCTGACCTTGGTGGTGCCGTAGGTCTCGGCCACGACCGAGCCTTCGTCCAGCTTGGCCTCGTACAGGCCCAGGCGCATGGTGCCGCCCAGGTCGCCCTTGCCGTCAACGATGTCCAGCTGCTCTTCCATCGTGGCGATGACCGGGTACTTGGAGTCCGGCTCGAACTCGGAGGAGGAGGCGCCCTCGAGGCCGACGACGTTGCGGGCGTACTCGATGACCATGCACTGCAGGCCCAGGCACAGGCCCAGGACCGGGAGCTTGGTTTCGCGGGCGAACTTCAGCGCGCCGAGCTTGCCTTCGAGGCCGCGGATGCCGAAGCCGCCGGGAACGCAGATGGCGTCCACGCCGGCCAGGGCCTTCTTGGCGCCGGCCTCGGTGTCGCACTCGTCCGAGGGGACCCAGCGGATCTTGACCTTGGTGTTGTTCGCGAAGCCGCCGGCGCGCAGCGCCTCGGTCACGGACAGGTAGGCGTCCGGCAGGTCGATGTACTTGCCGACCAGGGCGATCTCAACCTCGTGCTTGGGGTTGTGGACGGCCTCCAGCAGGGTGTCCCAGCTGGTCCAGTCGACGTCCTTGAACGGCAGGTCCAGCGCGCGGACGATGTAGGAGTCCAGGCCCTGGGAGTGCAGCGTCTTGGGGATGTCATAGATGCTCGGAGCGTCCGGGCAGCCGATGACGGCGTCGAGGTCGACGTCGCACATCCGGCCGATCTTGTCGCGCATCGCCTGGGGCACCTCGCGGTCCGAGCGGATCACGATCGCCTCGGGCTGGATACCGATGGAGCGGAGCGCGGCAACGGAGTGCTGCGTCGGCTTGGTCTTCAGTTCCTGGGACGGTCCGATGTACGGGACCAGGGAGACGTGCAGGAAGAAGACGTTGTTCCGGCCGATGTCCTGGCGGACCTGGCGGGCGGACTCGAGGAACGGCTGGGACTCGATGTCGCCGACCGTGCCGCCGATCTCGGTGATGATGACGTCCGGGGCGTTCTTGCCCTCGGCGGGCAGCCGCATGCGGCGCTTGATCTCGTCGGTGATGTGCGGGATGACCTGGACGGTGTCGCCGAGGTACTCGCCGCGGCGTTCCTTGGCGATCACGGTGGAGTAGACCTGGCCCGTCGTGACGTTGGCGGAACCCTCGAGGTTCTCATCGAGGAAGCGCTCGTAGTGCCCGACGTCGAGGTCGGTCTCGGCGCCGTCGTCGGTCACGAAGACTTCGCCGTGCTGGAAGGGGTTCATCGTGCCCGGATCCACATTCAGATAGGGATCGAGCTTTTGCATAGTTACAGACAAGCCGCGCGCCCGCAGGAGGTGGCCGAGGCTCGAAGCCGTCAGACCCTTTCCGAGCGAGGACGCCACACCGCCGGTGACGAAGATGTGTTTGGTCGTCTTGGACGAGCCCGGGAACCGGGAATTTACACGGGAATTTGATCGCTGCACCACGGAATTTGAGCCTATCATCAAATCGGTCTTCTGAGGGTCCGAATCGCGCCGCTGTGATGGTCATCCCAGCGGCGCGCGGGGTCACGCCTGCTGCGGCAGGAGTTTCGCGTCGTCGAGCAGTTCCTGGGCGTGTGCGCGGGCCGACTCGGAGTCCTCCTGGCCGGCCAGCATGCGGGCGAGTTCGCGGACGCGCTCGGACTCGTCCAGTAGCTGCACGTCGCTGGAGGTGAACCCGGTGGCAGTGGCGCCGTCGGATCCCCGGACGGAGGTCTTGGTGACACGGATGTGCTGGTTGGCGAAGGCCGCCACCTGGGGCAGGTGGGTGACCACCAGGACCTGGACGTGCCGGGCGAGCATGGCCAGCCGGCGGCCGATCTCGACGGCGGCGCGGCCGCCCACGCCGGCGTCGACCTCGTCGAAGACGAAGGTGGGGACCGGGTCGACGGCGGCGAGCACCACCTCGATCGCAAGCATCACCCGGGAGAGTTCACCGCCCGAGGCGCCCTTGCCGAGCGGGCGGGCGGGGGCGCCCGAGTGCGGCTGGAGGAGGAACGCGATCTCGTCGGCGCCGTAGGGCCCGAGGCCGTCCCCGGCTTCGATATTGATCACCAGCGTGGCGTCGGCCATGGCCAGGGCGGTCAGCTCGGCACTGACACGGGCGGCGAGGTCCTTGGCCGCCTTCTTGCGAGCCTTGCTGATGGCCGCGGCCTGCTTGGTCAGTTCGGCCTCGGAGCGGACGACGTCGGCCTCGAGGGCTTCGATCCGGGTCGAGTCGTCCTGCAGCTCGGTGAAGCGTTCCCGCGCCTGGTCGGCCCAGACCAGCACTTCGTCGATGCTCGGCGCGTATTTGCGCACCAGTGCGGCCAGCGCGGCGCGGCGGTCCTCGATCTCGGCGAGCCGTTCGGGGCCCTCGGTGTCGAGGCCGGCCTGATAGCTGGCAAGCTCGCCGGCGATGTCGTTGAGCAGGAAGCCCACCTCGGCCAGCCGGGCGGCCGCGGAGCCGAGCTCGGCGTCGTGCTCGGCAACGTGTTCCAGGGTGCGTTTGGCGGCGTCCACCAGCGTGGTGGCGTCGGCTTCCTCGCCGAAGTCCTCGCTGATCAGGGCCTGGTGCGCGGTGCTCGCGGCGATCCGCAGCTCCTCGACGTTGGCGAGCTTGACCGCCTCGGCCTTGAGGGCCTCGTCCTCGCCGGGCTGCGGCTCCACGGCGTCTATCTCGGCCAGAGCGGCCTCCAGCGATTCGGCCTCGCGGAGCCGTTCCCGCGCCGCGTTGCGCAGCTCGTCCAGCTCGGCCTGGTTGCCCTTCCAGTGGGTGTAGAGCTGCTGGTAGGCGGCGAGCGTCTTGGCGAGCGGCTCCCCCGCGAACTTATCCAGCGCTTCCCGCTGCGCCACGGCGCTCTTGAGCCGGATCTGGTCGGATTGTCCGTGGACCACCACCAGGGCGCCACCGATCTCGGCGAGCACCCCTACGGGGGCGGTCCGGCCGCCCAGGTAGGCGCGGCTGCGCCCGTCGGCACCGACGCTCCGGGCCAGGATCAGCTCGGCGCCGCCGTCGAACTCCTCGACCTCGGCGCCGGCCTCACGGGCGCGTTCGACGGCGGCGTGGCCGGCGTCGAGTTTGAGGACCGCCTCGGCGGAGGCGCTCTTGGCGCCGCTGCGCACGGCTCCGGCGTCGGACCGGGCACCGAGGAGCAGGCCGACGGCGGTGACCACCATGGTCTTGCCGGCACCGGTCTCGCCGGTCACCACGCTCAGGCCGGGGCCGAGCGGGAGGGTGGCGTCCGTGATGACACCGAGGTCGCGGATTCGCAGTTCTTCAAGCATGGGTCACTTCGCAGTCGAGGGATCGGTGGGGTCGGGCAGCGGCATGGGCCGTGGCGTGCGCACCACGGGCATCGGGCCGGTGGGGATGGCGTCCGGTTGCGGCACCGGGCCGCGCCAGCCCTGGATGGGAAGCTCGAACTTCCTGACCAGGCGGCCGGAGAACGGGGTCTGGTGGGTGCGTGCCAGCCGGACCGGGGTGGCGGATCGGGTGACCTCCACGCGGGCGCCCGGGGGCAGGTCCACGGACCGCCGTCCGTCGCACCAGAGCACGCCCTGGGCGTCCGTCCGGCCGAGGATCTCGACGGCCAGCCGGGAGCGGGGCGAGACCACCAGCGGCTTGGCGAACAGGGCGTGGGCGCTGATCGGGACAATGACCAGTGCCTCCACCTCGGGCCATACCACGGGGCCGCCGGCGGAGAAGGCGTAGGCGGTGGAGCCGGTAGGGGTGGCGAGGACGACGCCGTCGCAGCCGAAGGAGGTCAGGGGGCGTTCGTCCACCTCCGTGACCACCTCGAGCATCCGTTCGCGGTTGCCCTTCTCGATCGCCGCCTCGTTCAGCGCCCAGGTGTGCCAGATCTTCTGGCCCCGGACCCACACCTGGACGTCGATCGTCATCCGCTCCTCCACCGTGTACTGGCGGCTGGCGATCCAGTCCACGGTCTGGGCGAGGTCTGCGCGCTCACTCTCGGCCAGGAAGCCCACGTGCCCGAGGTTCACGCCCAGCATCGGCACGTCCACCTCGCGCACCAGTTCCGCGGCGCGCAGGATGGTCCCGTCACCGCCGAGCACCATGACGAGTTCGACGTCGTGCAGCTTCACGTGGTCGTGCAGGACCTCCACGGGCTGGTCCAGCCGGCCGTAGAAACGTACCATGTCGCCGAGTTCGGACTTCTGCATCACGGGCACAATGCCTGCGGCGTGCAGCATGGCGCACGCGTCCCAGGCGGCCTTGAGGGAGTCCTCGCGGCCGGTGTGGGCAAGGATGAGGACACGCCTGCTCATCAGGTTCCGCCTTCTACTGCTTCGATTGCTGCATGGGCTGCTGGTTAGGTCCAGATGGTTCCAAGGAGCGCGGCCAGGGCCGCGTCCCGCTCCTCGATCTTAGGCAGGTCCGCCCGGATCGCGCGTTTTATCCACAGGAAGTACTCGACGTTTCCGTCCTGCCCCGGCAGGGGGCTCTGAGCCAGCCCGGCCAGTTCCAGTCCAGCGTCCAGGGCCGCGGCGGCCACCTTTTCGACGGCGAGGCGCCGTTCCCGTTCGGAGGTGACGACGCCGGTACGGCCCAGTCGGTCCTTGCCGATCTCAAATTGTGGTTTGACCATCAGGACCAGATCCCCGCCGGGTTCGGTGCAGGCGGCCAGCGGCGCCACCACCAGGGTCAGGGAGATGAAGGACAGGTCCGCGACGGTGAGCGCGGCCGGCCCTCCGATGGTCTCCGGGGTCATGTACCGGACGTTCAGGCCCTCGTGCACGGAGACCCGCGGGTCCTTGCGAATCTGCGGGACCAACTGGTCGTGGCCGACGTCCACCGCCACCACGTGCGCCGCACCCCGGCGCAGCAGCACCTCGGTGAAGCCCCCCGTGGAGGCGCCGGCGTCGAGGCAGCGCTTCCCCTCGACGGCGACGGCGGGGAAGGCGTCGAGGGCGCCGGCGAGCTTGTGCGCGGCGCGGCTGACGTAGTCATCCCCCGGGGTGGCGGCGACGTCCAGGCCGGTCGCGTCATCCACCTGCTGCGAGGCCTTGGCCAGGACGGTGCCCGCCGAACTGACCTTGCCGTCGGCGATCAGCCGGGCCGCGTGGGTGCGGGAGCGGGCGAGTCCGCGGCTGACCAGCGCCTGATCCAGCCGGGTCACGTGCGGGCCTCCCCCGTCACGTCCTCATTCAGGGCGTCGGCCAGCGCGTCGTGCAGGGCCGCGTAGACGTCGCCGTGGTCGGCTACCGGCAGGTGCGCGAGCGTGTCCAGAGGTTCGAGCAGCGCCTCGACGGCGGGGTCGGCGGCCAGCGGTGCGTCCGCCGTGCGCTCGGGCCAGTCCGGCTGGATGTCACCGACGCCGGGTGCGCCCGCAGGTGCGGGCTCGGCGGGGCGGGGCGATTCGATCATGCCTTCCAGTCTAGTGACCGGTCCAGTGCAGCTCCGGCGCCTGGGCGGTGGCGGCCTCCGGGGTGGCCGCCCACCACGCGGCGCAGCCGGCGCGCCAGGCATCGAGGTCCGCGGGGTCCCCCGTGATGCGCAGGACAGTGCCGTCCACGACGGCGGTGGCGGCGCCGCAGCGGAACCCTGCCCCGCCGTCGTGCTCGATGTCCGGGTAGGGCTGGAAGAGTCCGTTGAGGTCCTCGATCAGGTAGCCGGGGCGTTCGGCTGCCCGTGCGGCGAGGATGCTCTCGCGGGTGTCGACGCCGGTCAGGACCGCGACGGTGGCGAATCCGGCGTTGTTGCCGCCGAGGATGTCCGTGTCGAGGCGGTCGCCGACCACCAGGGGCCGGTCCGCGGCGAGCCGCTTGGCGGCGGTGTGGAAGAGCGGCGCCTCGGGTTTGCCCGCGACCAGCGGCGTGCTGCCGGTGGCGGAGGCGACGGCGGCCACGAGGGTGCCGTTGCCGGGGGCGATGCCGCGGGCCTGCGGGATCGACAAGTCCGTGTTGGTGGCCACCCAGAGGGCGCCGGCGGCGACGACATAGGCCGCCTCGGCCAGGTCCTTCCAGCCCAGGTCCGGGTGGAAGCCCTGCACGACGGCCACGGGCTCGTCGGCCTGGCTGCGGACCGGTACCAGGCCCGCGAGTTCGATCTCGCGGGCGAGGGCGGGGCCGCCGGTGATGAGGACGCGGGAGCCCGGGGGCAGCTTGGCGGCCAGCAGTTCACCGGCGGCCTGCGAGGAACTGACTACCTGCTCATCCTCGGCGGGCGCGCCCAGTTCACGCAGGTGGGCGGCGACCTCGGCGGGGCTGCGCGACGCGTTGTTCGTCACGTAGCCCAGCCCGACGCCGATCCCCGCCAGCCGTCCCAGCGCCTCGACGGCACCGGGGATGGCGTGCGGTCCCGCGTAGACGACCCCGTCGAGGTCCGAAAGGAGCGCGTCGAAGCGCGAGATCAGCCAGTCGTGGTCCATCGGGGCCTAGTCCTCCGTGTGGTCCCGGTTGCCGGCGTGGTCCTCGTGGCCGGTGTTGTCTTCGTGGCCGGCCAGCTCGTCGGCTTCCACCGAATCCTCGTCGGATTCGGCGTCGTCGGACTCGAAAAAGCCGGTCTCCTCGTCGTCGGAACCTGCGTCGACGTCGTCGGCCCGGCCTTCGGCGTTCTCCGGCAGGCCGGCGACCGCGGCGGCGCTGGCGGCCCGCGGGGCCTCGTCAGAGGTGATTCCTGCCTGGCGGTCGGCCTGCTCCTTCAGGAGGCGACGGCGGCGCTGCTCCTCGCGGGCCTCCTCTTCCTCGTCCCAGCCGAGGTCGATGATGTCCGGTTCCTCGTCGACGCCGAGGCCGAGGGCGTTCTCGGCCACCACGGCCTGGCGCTGCCACTTGGCGGCCTCGGTTTCGCGGCCCACGGCCGTCAGCGCGTCCGCGTAGGCGCGGAACAGGCGGGGGCTGTAGGAGAAGGCGCGGTTGATGTCCAGCTGCGGGATCTCCAGCTCGGAGACGGCGGCATCCAGCTGGCCGAGGTCGGTGCGGGCGCCGGCGGCCACGATGGCGAGTTCCACCTTGCCGGGGGCGTCCAGGTCCTTGGCTTCCTCCGAGCGGGCCATGTCGAGGGCACGGTCCGGACGGCCCAGGCCGCGTTCGCAGTCGGCCATGACGGGCAGATGGGTGTTGGAGCCGCTGATCCGGCGGTAGGTGCGGAATTCGCGCAGGGCTTCGCCGTAGTGTCCGGCGGAGTAGGCGGTAAGGCCCACTGCTTCGCGGACGGCGGCGAGGCGGCCGCCGCGGCGGCTGGCGGCGAGGGCGTGCTGGAAGGCCAGCTCCGGCTCGTCGTCGATCAGGCGCCCGGCCATGACCAGGTGGCGGGCCACCCAGGTGGCGCTGTTGTCCTCGAGGGTCTTGATCTGGTGCTGCGTGCCGCGGTCCAGTTCCTTGCCCGTGACGTCCTCGTCGATTTCGGGCGAACGGTCCCGGTCGGGGCGGTTGGCGCTGCGCAGGTCGGCGGCGTTGGGCTGGCGGACCGGACGGTCCTCCGCGCGGTCGCGGCCGAACTGGCGCGGGCCGGAGTCGCCGCGGTCGAAGCCGCGGGCCGGGCGGTCCTCACGGTCGCCGAAGGGCTTGCGGTTGTCTCCGCCGGAGAACGGCTTCCGATCCCGGTCACCACCAAAGCTGCGACGCTCACCATCACGGGCCGGACGATCACCAAACGGCTTCCGATCCCGGTCACCACCGAAACTGCGACGCTCACCATCACGGGCCGGACGATCACCGAACGGCTTCCGATCCCGGTCACCACCGAAACTGCGACGCTCACCATCACGGGCCGGACGATCACCGAACGGCTTCCGATCGTTCCCAGCCGAGAAGGGCTTGCGGTCACGATCGCCGAACGGCTTCCGATCGCGGTCATCGTCGAAGTTGCGGCGCTCACCGTCACGGGCCGGACGTTCACCGTCTCGGGCCGGACGGTCACCGTACGGCTTGCGGTCACGATCGTCCCGGCCGCGGAAGCCGCGGGGGTCGCCGCCGGAGTTGTTGGCCCGTCGGAATCCGCCGCCGCCGGCGTTACGGCCCCCGCCAAAATTGCCGCTGTCGTCGCGGCCGCGGTTACCGTCGTTGTGATCAGCCATGCTGGATTCCTCCTGTTGTGAGCCGACCACTGGCGCAATCGCAGCCGCTCTGTTTTTCGTGTTTCGTTCCTACGCAACCCGAAATCAAGCGCTTCGAAGTCCGTACATCTCATTCAATTCTAGGCGAGGAGCACTCGCCCGGCTAACTGCCGGCGCCCCGTGGGCCCCGCGGTGGCACGCCTCACAGGGCGATCCCGGCCGGTCGACCCCCGCAGCACTTCCCCTCGCGGAAACGGCGGATACCGGCCCGGAGAGAGCAGAATGTCTGGACCCTCCCGGGCGACGGCGTGAGCAACCACGACGGCGCGCGGCCGGGTGGCGCGGTGCGAGGATTCTCGGTGAGGCCGGGGCGATGCGGGTGGATTATGTGCGGGTGTGGGAGTAGCCGGCGCCCTGTCTGAGCCCTGTATGGGTGGTTTAAGTGGGAGAGCCTCCAACCGTGTGGTTGGAGGCTCTCGACCTGAATGATGTTCCGGCGGTGACCTACTCTCCCACACCCTCCCGGGTGCAGTACCATCGGCGCTGTGGGTCTTAGC
>NZ_JBFBKP010000095.1:0-13846 GCF_040702285.1 Arthrobacter sp. NPDC080086 | reverse complement strand
GGCGCGCGCGTGCGTGCTACCGGGCGCGATACCGCGCAACGCGAGGCCTTCATCGCCCGTGGCGCGGACTATGTACCTCGGCATGCTGGCCGTGCTGGTGGACGGCATGGTCGTCATCCAGGGGCGGGTGCTGGCCGTGATGGGCGGCGTCCCCGGCCGGCATCCCGGCATGGCCGTGTACGCCGTGGCCTCGGGCACTGTCGTGCTGGTCCGGGTGGGGGTGCTGGCTCCGGAGCTGGTCCGTGTGGCCGCCGTGCTGGTGTTCCATGGTGCTGCCTCCTGAAAACTCATCGGCATCGTGCACCACTCAACATACCCCTAGGGGGTATGCATGGCAAGGGCCTCACGGCCGGGCGCCCATCGTCCGGCAGTTGCCGGGGGCTGTGCAGCGCCGGAGAGGCTTAGGCGATCAGCAGGCTCAGTGCCTCCGTCAGGTGGCCCACCTCGCGGACCGAGAAACTCTCCGGGACCGGACCGTGCCCGGCCGGGCTCGCGGGAACCACGGCGTGGGTGAAGCCCAGCCGGTGCGCCTCCTGGATCCGCTGGTTGATCCCGGGGACGGGCCGGACCTCGCCGGCCAGGCCCACCTCGCCGAAGGCGATCAGCCGTTGCGGCAGCGGCTTCCTGGCCTTGGCGCTCGCCACCGCCAGGGCGACGGCGAGGTCAGTGGCGGGCTCGCTGAGCTTCACCCCGCCCACCGTCGCCACGTAGGAGTCATCCTTGTGCAGCTGGCAGCCGGCACGTTGCTGCAGCACCGCCAGCAGCATAGCGACCCTTGAGCTGTCCAGGCCGCTGGTGGCGCGGCGGGGCTGGGCGTTGGCGCTCTCTGCCAGCAGCGACTGCACCTCCGCCAGCAGCGGCCGGCGGCCCTCAAGGGTGACCGTGATGCAGGTGCCGGACACCGGATCCTTGGTGCGGGAGACGAACAGCCCGCTCGGATCGGCCAGCCCGGTGATGCCGTCCTCGTTCAGGTCGAAGCACCCGACGTCGTCCGTGGGCCCATAGCGGTTCTTGACCGCCCGCAGCAGCCGGAGCCGGGAGTGCCGCTCACCCTCGAACTGACAGACCACGTCCACCAGGTGCTCCAGGAGCCGGGGCCCGGCGATGGAGCCGTCCTTGGTCACGTGGCCCACCAGCAGGGTGGTCATGTTGCGGCGCTTCGCCGCCGCGATCAGGGACGCGGCCACCTCGCGGACCTGGGAGACGCCGCCGGCGCTGCCGTCGACGTCGGCGCTGCTGAGCGTCTGCACCGAGTCCACCACCAGCAGCCTCGGCTCGAGTTTTTCCACCTGGCCCAGCGCCTGGCCCAGGTCGGTCTCCGCGGAGAGGTACAGCGACTCGGCGACGGCGTCGATCCGGTCCGCGCGCAGCTTCACCTGGGCGGCGGACTCCTCGCCGGTGACGTAGAGAACGTCCTGGGCGGTCCGGGCGAACTTGGCCGCGACGTCCAGCAGCAGGGTGGACTTGCCGACGCCGGGTTCACCGGCGAGCAGGATCACGGCGCCGGGAACCAGCCCGCCGCCGAGCACCCGGTCCAGTTCGTCCACGCCGGTGGGCAGGAAGGCGGCGGTGGTGGCGTCGACGTCGGCGATCCGGCGGGCCGGTTCCAGCACGGTGGTGGCGGCGGTGGTCCGCGCCACCGCGGCGCCGGTTTCCTCCACGGTGCCCCACGCCTGGCACTCACCGCAGCGGCCCACCCACTTGGCAGTGGTCCAGCCGCATTCCGCGCATTTATAGCCCGGCGCCTTGGCGGCCCGGGAAGTCTTTGTAGCCATTGCTCCACCCTAACCTCGGGCACCGACAGGCTAGAGCGCAGGCAGGATGTCCCGGGCCTCGTCCGAGTTCACGCCGGAGGCCTCCAGCAGGTCCACCATCAGCGGACGGAAGAGCATCACCACGGTCTCGCCCTCCAGCCGCTGCACGTCCAGCAGGCGCGGGTGCAACCGGCCGGCGATCTCGCTGAGCTCCACCCGGGCGGTGCGCAGGTGGGCGCGGCGGACGCCGTCGTGCACCTCCGCCAGGCCCAGCCCCAGCTCGTCGATCGCCGCCGCCGTTTCCATCAGCACCTCGGCGATGTTCTCGGTGGCGTCGTCGGAGAGCGCGGCGTGGTTGATGGCGCTGGTCAGGCGGCGGGCGAAGACGCGGCTGTTGCGCAGGGCAAGGTCGATGTAGTCCAGCGACTGGGACAGCTGGTCCAGTTCGTCGCGGTAGCGCCGGTAGGCGGGCGCCAGGGTGGCCACCTCGCCGGAGGAGCGCAGGCTCTGCCGCATCGCATCCACCAGCGGCTGGCAGTTCCGGCCGCGGATCAGCGCGTGCCAGGCCTGGGTGGCGTCGCTGCGGGTCAGCGCCTCCGAGCATTCCCGGAGCACCTCGGCGAGTTCGTGCAGCAGCTTCTTGACGTCGTTGCGCGGTTCGCGGCGCGGGTCCCGTGGGATCAGGAACGTCACGAGCAGCGCGCAGACCCCGCCTACGACGGCGTCGATGCTGCGGGTGAACGGACCGCCGGCCGGGGCCGGAAGCAGCACCACCAGCAGCGACTGCAGGCCCAGCTGCGTGGTGAAAATCGTTCCGCTGTCCAGGAACCGCGCCAGTAGAATCGAGAAGAGAAGCACGACGGCGGCCTGCCAGATTCCCGCGCCCAGCCAATGCAGCAGCAGGTCACCCACCACAATGCCGATGGTGCAGCCCAGGCCCACCTCCACGACGCGGCGCAGCCGCGGATCACGGGAGAAGCCCAGGGCGATCAGGGAGGAGGTGGCGGCAAACAGCGGCCCCGTGTGGCCCAGGACGTACTCGGCGAAGGCGTAGGCCCCCACGGCGCACGCGGTCATCTGGACCGCCGGCAGCAACGAGTTCCGGCTCCGGACGAAGCCGGTACGAATCCGCCCACGCAGGAACCGTGCGCTTGCGGAAATCCCTGTAGCGGCGGCCATGGGGTCCAGTCTATTTGCTGGCCCCGCTGCCCGCTCCGCGTGGCGCGGCTCTTACGACCGGTCCGCCCGCAACGCAACCATCAACGGTCGAAATCGCTGCAGATGTCAGCCGATGGCCGGGATTCGTTAACCCGCCGTTCACTTTGGACCCCAATTCTCTTCACTTGGGGCACTTAGCGTCGGTAAAGGTACAAAACGTACCCACCGTCTTTTCTGTACGGACGTCTCCGGTCCGGCACGCATCTGTTTATCCCTGGAAGGGGTACATCTAGTGAAGGCATCACGCTTCGGCCGCAACGCGGCCATCGCTGTTATCGCAGCCGGCGCCCTGGCGCTCACCGCTTGCGGCTCCGACAACGCGACCAACTCCACCGCGGGCACCCCGGCCGCCTCCGGCCCCAAGGTCACCGGCACGCTGACCGGCATCGGTTCCTCCGCGCAGGGTGCGGCCATGGACGTGTGGAAGACCAACTTCGCCTCCGCCAACCAGGGCGCCCAGGTGCAGTACTCCCCGGACGGCTCCGGCGCGGGCCGCAAGGCCATCCTCGACGGCTCGGCCCAGTTCGCCGGCTCCGACGCGTACCTCAAGGATGACGAGTACGCCTCCTCCAAGGCCAAGTGCGGCCCCGACGGCGCCCTGAACATCCCGGTCTACATCTCCCCGATCGCCGTGGCTTTTAACCTGCCCGACGTCAAGGACCTGAAGCTGGACGCCGCCACCGTCGCCAAGATCTTCCGCGGCCAGATCGCCAAGTGGAACGACCCGGCCATCGCCGCCCTGAATCCGGACGCCAAGCTCCCGGACCTCAAGGTCACCCCGGTCAACCGCTCCGATGACTCCGGCACCACGCAGAACTTCACGGACTACCTGTCCGCCGCCGCGTCCGACGTCTGGACCGACAAGTCCTCCGGCGTCTGGCCCGCATCGCTCAAGGGTGAGAACGCCAAGGGCACCTCCGGCGTCGTCAAGACCGTCACCGACACCCCCGGTGCCGTGACCTACGCCGACGACTCCGCCGTCAGCGGCAAGCTGGGCGTTGCCCAGATCAAGGTGGGCAACGGCTTCACCACGATCTCCGCCGACGCCGCCGCCAAGGCCGTCGACGCCGGCAAGCCGGTCGAGGGCCGCGCCGCCAACGACCTCTCCATCAAGCTGGACCGCAAGACCACCATCGACGGTGCCTACCCGATCGTCCTGGTCTCCTTCCACGTCGTCTGCAGCACCTACGACAGCAAGGAAACCGCGGACCTGGTCAAGGCCTTCGAGAATTACGTCGTCTCCGACGCCGGCCAGAAGGCTGCCGCCGAGTCCGCGAAGTCCGCACCGCTGTCCAAGGCACTGCAGGACAAGGCCGCGAAGTCGATCGAATCGATCAAGGCAAAGTCCTAGGGGATCCCTTTCCCCGCAAGGCATAGTGGAAACACCAGCCTGAGCCAGGTTCCCTGTCCCGGCCGGGCGGTCATTGACCGCCTGACCGGGGCAGGGAACCTAGCCGTTTGTCCGCCGTACCCCAGATTGACCGCCGCGCAACGGGCGTGACCCGTCCGCCGCGCAGCGCAGATCGAAGCTGAAGGATCGTGAAGTGACCACCACCTCCCTGACCACGTCCCGGGGCGCAGGCCGCGCCGGTGACAAAGTCTTCTCCGCAGCCACCCTGGCCGCCGGGTGCCTGATCCTTGCCGTCCTCTTCGGCGTGGCGCTCTTCCTGGTGATCCAGGCCGTCCCGGCGCTCGTCGCCCCGCCGGACAAGATCCAGGGCGGAGCGGGCTTCTTCGCCTACATCTGGCCGATCGTGATCGGTACCCTGATCGCCGCCGTGATCGCCCTCGTCATCGCCACCCCCGTGGCGATCGGCGTCGCGCTCTTCATCTCGCACTTCGCCCCCCGCCGGCTCGCCTCGGGCCTGGGCTACGTGATCGACCTGCTCGCCGCCATCCCCTCGGTGGTCTACGGCGCCTGGGGCGCGGCCTTCCTGGCCCGCGAAATCTCCCCGGCCTACGGCTGGCTCGCCTCCAACCTCGGCTGGCTGCCGATCTTCCAGGGCCCGGCGTCGGCCACCGGCAAGACCATCCTGACCGCGGGAATCGTCCTGGCCGTCATGGTGCTGCCCATCATCACCTCGCTCTCGCGCGAAATCTTCCTGCAGACCCCCAAGCTGCACGAGGAGGCCGCGCTGGCCCTGGGCGCCACCCGCTGGGAGATGATCCGGATGGCGGTACTGCCGTTCGGCCGCCCCGGCATCATCAGCGCCATCATGCTGGGCCTGGGCCGCGCGCTCGGAGAGACCATGGCCGTGGCCCTGGTGCTCTCCTCCGGCGCCCTGACCGCCAGCCTGATCCAGTCCGGCAACCAGACCATCGCCGCCGAGATCGCCCTGAACTTCCCGGAGGCCAGCGGCCTGAAGGTCAGCACCCTGATCGCGGCCGGCCTGGTCCTGTTCATCATCACCCTCGGCGTGAACATGCTCGCCCGGTGGATCATCACCCGGCACAAAGAATTCTCGGGAGCCAACTAAATGACTGCCACCCTGACCCCCGTCAAGAAGCGCTCGGCCCTGACCAAGGGCCAGCTGCCCAAGGCCGCGCCGTACATCGTCCTGGCCCTCGCCCTGATCCTCGGCGCCGCCATCCTGGCCCTGATCGGCTTCAACCCCTTCGGCTGGGGAATCGTCTCGGCCATCCTCTTCACCGCGGGCCTGGTCGGCTGGAGCGCCGCCGTCGAGGGCTCCCGCCGGGCCAAGGACAAGCTGGCTACCTGCCTGGTGGTGGGCGCGTTCCTGATCTCCCTGCTTCCCCTGGTCTCCGTGATCTGGACCGTGCTGGTCAAGGGCCTTCCCGGCCTGCTGGATCCCGGGTTCCTCGGCACCTCCATGAACGGGGTGACCGGCGCGTTCGACAACAAGAGCGTCGAGAACGGCGCCCCCGTGGTCGGCGGCATCTACCACGCCCTCATCGGCACCGTGCAAATTACCCTGCTGGCCACGGTCATCTCCGTGCCGGTGGGCCTGCTGACCTCGATCTACCTGGTTGAATACGGCGATGACCGCCCACTGGCCCGCGCCATTACCTTCTTCGTCGACGTGATGACCGGCATCCCCTCGATCGTGGCCGGTCTCTTTGCCGCGGCGTTCTTCTTCGCCGTCGCCGGCCCGGGTACCAAGACCGGCGCCGTCGCCGCCGTCGCCCTCTCCGTGCTGATGATCCCGGTGGTGGTCCGCTCCAGCGAGGAAATGCTGAAGATCGTCCCGAATGAACTGCGCGAGGCGTCCTACGCCCTGGGCGTGCGGAAGTGGCGCACCATCCTCAAGGTGGTCATTCCGACGGCGATCTCCGGTATCGCCTCCGGCGTCACCCTCGCGATCGCCCGCGTGATCGGCGAGACCGCCCCCATCCTGGTCACCGCCGGCTTCGCCACCTCGATCAACAACAACGTCTTCGGCGGCTGGATGGCCTCGCTCCCGACGTTCATTTACACCCAGATCCTGAACCCGACCTCGCCGTCGAACCCGGGACCGTCGGACCAGCGCGCCTGGGGCGCGGCCCTGGTCCTGATCATCCTGGTGATGCTGCTCAACCTCGCCGCCCGCCTGGTGGCCCGCATCTTCGCCCCGAAAGTCGGCCGCTAGGCCCGCGCCGGCTCCGGACCCTCAATCTCTCCCAGTGAAGGAACAGCATGTCTAAGCGCATCGACGTCAAAGACCTCAACGTCTACTACAGCAAATTCCTGGCCGTCGAGGACGTCAACATCAACATCGACGCCAAGTCCGTCACGGCCTTCATCGGCCCGTCCGGCTGCGGCAAGTCCACCTTCCTGCGCACCCTGAACCGGATGCACGAGGTGATCCCGGGCGCCCGCGTGGAGGGCGAGGTGCTGCTCGACGGCGACAACCTCTACGGCCCGGGCGTGGACCCGGTGACGGTCCGCTCGCAGATCGGCATGGTCTTCCAGCGGCCCAACCCGTTCCCCACCATGTCCATCCGCGACAACGTGCTGGCGGGCGTGAAGCTGAACAACAAGAAGATCTCCAAGGGCGACGCCGACGCGCTGGTGGAGCGCTCGCTGCGCGGCGCGAACCTCTGGAACGAGGTCAAGGACCGCCTGGCCAAGCCCGGCTCCGGCCTCTCCGGCGGCCAGCAGCAGCGCCTCTGCATCGCCCGCGCGATCGCCGTGGAACCGCAGGTCATCCTGATGGACGAGCCCTGCTCCGCGCTGGACCCGATCTCCACCCTCGCCATCGAGGACCTCATCAACGAACTCAAGGATGAGTACACCGTGGTGATCGTGACCCACAACATGCAGCAGGCCGCCCGCGTCTCGGACAAGACGGCGTTCTTCAACATCGCCGGCACCGGCAAGCCGGGCAAGCTGATCGAGTACGGGGACACCCACACCATCTTCAGCAACCCCACCGTGAAAGCCACCGAGGACTACGTCTCCGGCCGCTTCGGATAAAGCCGGGGGGCTGTTCCGCCTTTGCCTTGCACTACAGGTTTGAGAGCGGCGAGAGTGCCAGCTCCAGCACGAAGGCCACGGCGGCGGTCACCAGCGGCGTGAGCGTCCAGAACGCCAGGATCCGCAGCACCAGCCGCCGGTTCGTGGCGGCGTAGCCTTGGTTCGCCCCGGCACCGAGCACCGCCGCGGTGACGGTGTGCGTGGTGGACACCGGCCAGTGCAGCCCGATCGCGCCCACCAGCAGGATCAGGCTGCTGTAGAGCTGGGCCACGGACCCGCGCAGCGGATCGATCCGGACCAGGCGGTGGCCCAGGGTATAGGAAATCCGCCACCCGCCCGCCAGCGTCCCGGCGGTCAGCATCGCGGCGGTCAGCAGGGCCACCCACACCGGTATGGACCCGCCGTCGGCCAGGCCCGCCGCGATCATCGCCAGGATCAGCACGGCGCTGGTACGCTGCCCGTCCTGCAGCCCGTGGCCGAACGCGACGGCGCCCGCGGCCACGGCTTGGGCGCGCCGGGCGCGGCTGTTGACGACGCCTGGGGGCGTGTAGCGCGCGGCCCACGTGGCCGGCCAGACCAGCAGGTATGACCCGGCGAAGGCGATGGCGGGGGAGATCAGCAGCGGCAGCACCACCTGTACCATCAGCGACTGGTCCACTCCCAGCACCGAATGTCCGCCCACCGCCACGCTGGCGAGGCCGGCGCCGGCAAGGCCGCCGACCAGCGCATGCGTGGACGACGACGGGATGCCCCGCCACCAGTTGTAGACGCCCCACAGCACCGCGCTGAGCAGTCCGGCCATCAGGATGGTCAGGCCGTTGCCGCCGGCCGGCAGCACCACCCAGGTACGGCTGACCTCCAGGGCCATGGCCGCGCTGAGCGCCGCCCCGACGAAGTTGAACAGCCCGGCCAGCAGGACCGCAATAGTCGGCGTCAAGGCACGGTTGCGGACGGCCAGCGCCACCGAGGAGGAGGCGTCCCGGAAACCGTTCAAGAAGGCGAAGGCCGCGGCGAACAGCACCACCGCGGCGAAGAAAAACAGGGACACGTCAGGATTCCTTGACGATGATGCTGCCTACCTGGGTGGCGATCCGGCGCATGTCCTTCGTGACATCAACCAGCTGGTCGGCGATGTCCCGGTTGCGGGCGTATTGGGCGGACTTCATGTCCTTGAGCATGTCCGCCACCCAGACCCGGTGCGTGCGCTCGGCCCGCTTGGTCAGGCGCAGCACCTCGATCCAGTAGTCCTCCAGCTCGTCCAGGTTGTTCAGCTGGCGCATCGCCTCGACGGTCAGTTCCGCCTGCCGGCTAATGATTTCCAGCTGGTCCGCGGCGCGGCGGGGCAGCCGGTCCAGCTTGTAGAGGAAGACCAGGTCCGCGGCGGCGTCGAGCTTCTCCATCGCCTCGTTCAGGTAGCGGGAGAGGGCGTACATGTCGTCGCGGGGTACCGGGTTGAGGAAGCTGCTGCGCATGTGGGTCAGCAGCGCGAAGTGCAGCTCGGCCGCCTTCGCCTCGTGGTTGTGCATGTCCTCGACCAGGCGGGAGTGTTCGGCCGCGGGCGCACCGAGGATCTCCGAGAGCGTGCCGGTGGCCAGCAGGATCTGCCGGGCCATCTGGGACAGGAGGTTCAGTCCCGCAGGTTCCTGGGGAAAAAGTCGCAGCTTCACGTGGGGTTACCGGTCTCCGAATGAGGCGTACACGGGCGTGGTCCGCCGGCCTTGATTCGAATTGATCGGCCCGCGCATGAAGATCACTTTACCGTCCGGTGGACGGCGGCCCTGCGGGGGCGGAACAGAGGGGGAAGAGTAGATGGTGCCGAGCCGGATACGCCTCTCGGCGGTAGGCCGCTCTAGGCGGCTAATTGTTGAAGCCCGGGGGTTTCGCAGCTCGGCACCGATTTTAGTTTTCTACGCCCGACGGACCAAGTCAAGATTGACACCGGGGCCCCGGCGGGCGTATCCGGACCCCGCCACGGCCGGTCCGGTGGGTCTCTAGTCGAGCTCGCCGAGGCGCCACGCGTTGGCCGCGTGCTCCAGGTCCTCCGCGGTTTTGACCAGCAGGTGCGAGTTCCGCGTGAGCTTGGTGGCGTGCCCGGCGTTGCTGTGCTCGGCGCCGTCGGCGAGGGTGGCCTGCCCCAGGGCAACTACCCGGCAAAACGCCGCGGACCGTTCCAGCGCGACGTCGAACTCGCCGTCGAAGGCCCCGGAGAGGATTGCATCCGCCATGGTGCGCATCTCCTCGGCGCCCGGCGGCTCGGCGGCACCGGCGACGGCGTGGGACACCTGCGCGGTGTCCTTGCCGGCCCGGAAGTACACCGAGATCCGCTCCGGATCCTGCACCGTCGCGGCGCGCAGGGCATACAAGCGCCACAGGGCGCCGGGCAGGGACCGGGCCGGGCTCTCGGCCCACATCTCGGCGATCGCCTCCAGGCCCTGTTCGTCGGCGAGCTTCACCAGGCGTTTGGTGACCTTGGGGTCGTCACTGTCGCGGCCGCGGCGGACCAGCGCCTGGGCGGCCAGGTGGGCCGCCTCTGACACGCGGGCCGGATCGGCGCCGCCGGCGAACGGCTCGAAGTCGATCGGCGCGAAGGGCTTCGGCTTGTGGTGACGGACGGGGCCGGGATTGCCGGTACCTGCTTGCTCGCTCATGCCACCACGCTACTCCTGTGCCATCGGGGAATCGAGCGTCCGGCGGGGCCCGGCAGCCCGAACCGGGAAGGTGCCCGGAACCGGTCCGGGGCGCCCGCGCCGCCGCGGGATCGGCCCGTTACGGCGCGTCGGCGGTGAAAAGCGCGGCGTGGTCTGCGGTACAGTGTTAACGTCCAGAAATGGATGGCGCTGCCACTGCGCCCGGAGCCGGTTTCTGCCGCGTTTCCCGTGCAGCGGCCGCTTGAGGGGGCCTTTAGCTCAGTTGGTAGAGCATCGGACTTTTAATCCGTGGGTCGTGGGTTCGATCCCCACAGGGCCCACTCTTTTAGCGAAGAGTGGAAATTCCCCCGGCATCCTGGCGACAGGACGCCGGGGGTTTTTTTGCGTCCCGCACCCGACAGGCCACGTTAGGAAGCCTGTCTAGTTATCAGCTCGGCTAGGATTGATCTATGGACTCCCATGTAACGGCAGACTCAGGCTACTGGTACGGCTTGGAGGGGCAGGTTGATGCCCCCACCGCCGTGCTGCAGGCGCTCCGCGGCTACCGCTCCGCCGAGGTCGCCACCCGGCGTTCCACCAGGGACTCCATGGGCATGGGCGAGACCGACCTGCTGGCGCTGCGCTACCTGCTCCGCGCCCAGTCCTCCGGAGAGCGGGTGGGGCCCAAGGACCTCAGCCGCATGCTGGGAATCACGACGGCGTCCACCACCTCCCTGATCGACCGGCTGGTGCTCAGCGGGCATGTCCGCCGCGAGCCGCACCCCACCGACCGGCGCTCCCTGGTGATCGTCCCGACGACGGAGACCGACACCGAGGTCCGGGAAACCCTGGGGCAGATGCACCGCCGGATGCTCGAGGTTGCCGAGGGCCTCACGCCCGACGAGAGCCGCGTGATCGTGTCCTTCCTGCGCAAGATGACCGAGGCCCTGGACGAGCACACCGCCAGCCACTGACTAGAGCAAAGTTCCGGGCCTCAAAACTAGCTAGTTCAGCTAGCGATATGTATGCTTATCAATGTGTTGGATAACCTATCGCGCAAAAATGATGAGTCGCGGCTGCTGACCATCGACCACGGCTTCGGGCCCGAGGCGGGCTCCCTGGATGTGGAGCTGGAAAACCAGGCCCAGACCGCGGACCGGACCTCCGCTGCCATCCGCGCCCTGGCCCCCAGCCACTGCGGCACCCCAATGCAGTGGGAGGCCCCGGCGCTCGCCACCATGGCCGACTACTCCTATGAGCCCGACGGCGGGCCGGCCTCGCTGCCGCCGGTCTGGCGCTGCTCCTGCGGCTTCCAAGTCGACGGCATCCTCCACCCCTCCAACGCACTGGCCTCCCTTTCGTGAGCGCCGTTCCGGTCACCGAGGCCCTCCTCCCGGCAGCCGAGCTGCCCGGCCTCGACGCCAGCCTGCTGGCCCTCCCCAACGAACCCCAGGGCCGCTTTCTGGTCCACGAGCGGCTGGGCCGCGGCGCAACGTCCACGGTCTACCGCGGCAGCGACCTCGCCACCGGCCGGCCGGTCGCCATCAAGGTTGCCGAGGGGCCGGCCGAAAAGGACGCCTCCCGGATCCTCGACGAGGCACGGGTCCTCGCCTCCCTGGACCACCCCGCCGTCGTCCGCTTCGTTGCGGCCGGCACCGTCCCCGAGGGCGACCGGTGGGCCGGCCGGCCTTACCTGGTGGAGGAATATGCCAGCGGCGGAAGCCTGAGCGACCGCATCCACCAGGGCGCCACCGAGCCCGCCAACGTCGCGTCGTGGGCCGCCGATGCCCTCGCCGGCCTCGACCACGTCCACGGCAGGGGCCTGGTCCACCGGGACATCAAACCCGCCAACATCCTCGTTAGCCAGCTGCGGCGCAGCTCGGTACGGCTGGCCGACTTCGGCATCGCCGTGACGGCCGGCACCACCCCCGAGGCCGGCATGTCCTCCGGTACGGTGCACTACATGAGCCCGGAGCAGGCCAAGGAACAGCCGCTCCACCCCGCCACCGACATCTACGCCCTGGGCCTGGTGCTCCTCGAGTGCCTCACGGGGGAGAAGGCCTACCCGGGGACCCCGGTGGAGTCGCTCGTGGCCCGCACCCTCCGCAGCCCCGCGATCCCCGCAACGCTGGGCAACGGCTGGACCAGCCTGCTGAAGTCGATGACGGCCATGAACCCCGCGGACCGGCCCAGCGCCGCCGCCGCCCGCAAGAAAGTCCTCCGGCTGGTACCGGCACGCCCGCAGCCGTCCCTCCGGGTGGTGGGCTGACCCCGACCGCGCCGCTAGCATGAAGTTCCCTACCCGCGGCGGACGGAACGGCCCATGCAGCACACCGGTACCCGGCGGCAGGACATTATCCGGCGGCTCCGCAGCGCCGGCTGTGTCTTCGCCGAAGAAGAAGCTGACCTGCTGCTGGGCGCTGCCGCCGACGCGGAACAACTCGAAAACCTCGTGGACCGCCGCGTCTCCGGCCTACCGCTGGAACACCTGCTGGGCTGGGCGGACTTCTGCGGGCTGAGAATCGCCGTGGATCCCGGGGTCTTCGTCCCCCGCCGCCGCACGGAATACCTCGTCCGGCGTGGGGCGACGCTGCTGCGGGAGCTCGACGCCGGTCCCGGGCGGCCGCCCGTGGTGGTGGACCTGTGTTGCGGCTCCGGAGCGGTGGGGGCGGCGCTGGTCGCGGCCGCCGGCCCGCTGGAGATGCACGCCGCGGACCTTGACCCTGCCGCCGTCGCCTGCGCGCGGCGTAACCTCAGCGCACCCGGCGCCGCTGCCCACACCGGCGACCTGTTCGAAGCCCTGCCCGAGGAGCTGCGGGGCCGCGTGGACCTGCTGGCGGTGAACGCGCCGTACGTGCCCACGGATGCCATTGCCGCGATGCCCCCGGAGGCCAGGCTCCACGAACCCCGGATCTCGCTCGACGGGGGAGCGGACGGCCTCGCGTTGCACCGGCGCATTGCCGCCGGCGCCGCGGAGTGGCTAACCCCGGGCGGCTGGCTCCTGATCGAAACCAGCCGGAGCCAGGCCCGCGCCACCCGTTCCATCCTGACGGACAAC
The DNA here is from genome assembly GCF_040702285.1 of Arthrobacter sp. NPDC080086. Taxonomy (NCBI): domain Bacteria; kingdom Bacillati; phylum Actinomycetota; class Actinomycetes; order Micrococcales; family Micrococcaceae; genus Arthrobacter; species Arthrobacter sp. NPDC080086. The sequence continues at coordinate 775 of NZ_JBFBKP010000095.1, read as the reverse complement.
GGCTTCGCCGCTTGGATCCGCACCTCCGCCGCGCTCGACGCCACGTTAGTGGAAAGCCGACTGCCGCCCGGAGCGTAACTCCGGGCGGCAGTCGAGGCCTCTCCGAAACCGCAGCGAAAACCGCTAGCTGCGGCCTAGTTCGGCGTGACGTGCTTCGGCGCCTCGTCGGTGCCGAGGTTCGGGGTGCCCACGTGGGTGCTGTGCGCCGGGATTGCGCCCGTGGGTTCTGCCGTGGCGGTGTCCTCACGAGAGGCGGCGTCGGCTGCGTTCGTGGCGCCGTCGTCCGCTGAGCCGTCGTGGTGGACCTTGGAGGTGATGACCGTTCCGGCGCGGCGGGCCGCCTCGGCCAGCTGGCCCGATACTTCCGGGGCCTTGTCCTTGACCGCTTCAGCGGCCGCGGAGACGCCGTCCTGCACCGGCTTGCTTTGCCAGAGTTCCGACGCGCGGGTCTTCAGCTTCTCGTACGCGGCGCGGCCCGAGCGGGACCCCAGGATGTAGCCGGCGGCAAGGCCTGTGCCGAAAACAAGTTTGTTCTTCATACTGCGCTCCTAATCCGTGCTGATTGGTGGATATTCGCGGTGGTTTTACAACCCCCGGTGGATATCCGGGAACAAAAAACCGGCCCCGGGAGTAAATCCCGGAGCCGGTTCCTGGTGCTCCGACTTAGCGGTGCGAACGGCGGGTGATCATGCCGTAGATGAGCAAAACGATGATCGAACCAACGATCGCCAGCAGCCAAGTGGTCAGCGAGAAGAAGTCCTGCAGACCGGTGCCG
>NZ_JBFBKP010000094.1:0-13974 GCF_040702285.1 Arthrobacter sp. NPDC080086 | reverse complement strand
CTGGTGACCTGAGATGACCAAGCCGATTGAACCGATCAAGCCCGTGGCATCGGGCTGCCCTATGCATGCTCCCCAGAGCGAAGGCTGGCACGACGTAGCGGCGCGTGCCCGAGTTGAACAGCGTCGGCGTGGACGACATGAAGTCGAACGACGACAGCAGGTTGTAGAACTCGATGGCGCGGGCTTCGCGGTCTTTTTCTTCCAGCGCCAAGCCCATGGCCACGCGCATGAAGAACGCCTGCGGCATCTCGATGCGGACTTCGTCCACGTGCAGGAAGTAGCGGTCGTACAGCGTTTGCAGGCCGAGGTAGTTGAACTGGAAGTCGTTCGCGGCATTCAGCGCTGCACCCAGGCGGGCCAGGTCGAACTGGGCCAGCTTTTCGTCCAGCAGCTCGGCCTCGATACCGCGCTGGATGAACTTCGGGAAGTACTCCGCATAGCGCGTGCTCATTTCGGCCTGCGTGACTTCTTGACCGAGGATTTCGCGGCGGATCGTGTGCAGCAGAATGCGCGCGGTCGCTTGGCTGTAGGCCGGGTCCTTTTCGATCAGGGTACGGGCGGCCAGGATGGCCGAGTCGTACACCTGCGTCATCGGCACGCCGTCATACAGGTTCTTGACCGTTTCCTTGAGGATCGGCTCCGGGTCCACCGCTTCGCCCAGGCCCGTGCAGGCCGTGACGATGACGTTGCGCAGTGCGGCCATGTCCAGCGGGCGGGTGATGCCACCGTCGGTCACGTTCAGGCCGCTGGCGGCCGGTTGCTGCTGGGTTTCACCAGCCTGGGCGCGCTCTTGCGCGCGGCGCTCGCGGTACAGCACGTAAGCGCGGGCCACATCGTGCTCGCCCGAGCGCATCAGCGCCAGTTCCACCTGATCTTGAATGTCTTCGATATGGAACGTGCCGCCGTTGGGGCGGCTGCGCGTCAGCGCGCGCACCACGTTCTGGGTCAGGCCCTCGACCAGCTCGCGCACACGCGCAGAAGCGGCACCCTGCCCGCCATTCACGGCGAGGAAGGCCTTGGTCACGGCCACGGCGATCTTGGACGGCTCGAAACCGACCACGGCGCCATTGCGACGGATGATCTTGTAGTCCGCCAGGTTGACGCCGAACGCGGTGCTGGGGGCCACGGCCGTACCGCCAGCGCTTTGCGCAAATTGCGTGGGGTTGGCGGTGCCGGAGTGGATTTCTGGTTGGGCCGTCTGCATGTGGACTCCTGTTGAACCGTTCGTTTATCGGCGCGCCGACGGGCGGATACCCTTGGCGAACCCTCGCGCTACGCGGAGAAATGAGACGGAAAAGACCCTTGCCTTTTCTCAGCTCCCAAGCATCGGCTTGACCCGCCGACCGCCCGCCCCCGCGTGGCGCCGAAATAAGAATCCCGGAAAGCGACCACTACATCTAGTGTCTCACCCCGGGATTGGCGCTAAGTATAGGGGATGGATCGCATTTGCCTAGTCTTGACAGATGCGGGCGACTGGTCCTTTTGCAATCGGAATGCAGCGCCGCAACCCCGCCATCCCAGGCAGCACAACGGGTCGGCGGGGCCGGCTTGCGGCGCCGCAATGCTGTGCCTTTCAGAATAATTCTTTCAATCGACCGCGCAAGCTCGATAGACGTCACCTCATCTGCAGTAGAGGGCCCCGTGGCCCGCACTGCACTGGTGCAACTGCCGCGATTTCAGGGCGCGCGCTGATAGGGGAACAGTGCCGCGTTGAAGCCACCGAGCTTGCGCAGATGTGCCCAGTCGAAGCATGGCCCCGGATCGGTCTTGCGGCCAGGTGCAATGTCCGAATGCCCCGCAATCGCGGCAATCGGATACGCCGCGCAGATCGCCCGCACGAGGGATGCGGTGGCGGCGTATTGCTCGGGAGTGAAGGGCTGGTCGTCCGTGCCCTCGATCTCGATGCCGACGGAAAAATCGTTGCAGCGCGTACGACCGAAGAAATCCGATGCGCCGGCATGCCAAGCGCGCGCATCGCACGGCGCGAACTGCACACACTCGCCGGTGCGGCGAACGAAGAAATGCGCCGACACGCGCACACCCCGCAACTGGTCGAAGTACGGGTGCGCGTCGCAGTCGAGCGTGTTGGTGAAGAAATTGAGCACGTCGTCTGAACCGAAGTCGGTCGCGGACTGCGCAGGCGGCAGGCTGATGTTGTGCAGCACGATCAGATCGATCGGCATGCCCTCGGGCCGAGCGTCGATGTTGGGTGACGGATGGCGCCGCATGCCGTCCACCCAGCCGTCGGCACCGATGTGCAAGGGGCCCGGCTTAGGCATCGCCGTTCAGACCGTCCAGGCCAGTGTTAGCGGGCTCAATGTCACGCGGATCACGGATGCCAAGCTGCTGCATGCGATAGCGCAACTGCCGGAATGACAAGCCGAGCAGCTTGGCCGCCGCCGTACGGTTGAAGCCGGTCTGATCCAGCGCTACGAGGATCACACTGCGCTCCACAGACTCCAGATAAGCGGGCAGATCGATCGGCAACGCGACGCTGGGCAGTGGCGGCTCCGCGGGCTGCGCCGCCGGGGCTGGCTCGGCCGACAGTGCCACCGGCGGCTGTATTGGCTGCATCGAGTGCAATGCGCCCATCGGGCTGGGCACGGGAGCCGGCATATACGCAGCGTCGGTCCAGCCTGCCATCGGCGATGGCGCCGTCGGGTGATGGGCGGCCGCGGCCTGCGCCTCGCGCGTGCGATGGAACAGCGGAGAACGCTCGATCTCGGCGCCGAGTGCGCCGAGGTCGTCCACGTCGATCGATTCGCCTTCGGCAAACGCATAGGCGCGCTCGAGTAGGTTCTCCAGCTCGCGCACGTTGCCCGGGAACGGATAGGCGCACAGTTGCTGCAACGCCGGGCGCGTCAGGCGCTTGGGGCGCGGATCGCCATAGCGGTTGGCGAGTTGCTCCAGCAGCACGCCGGCCAGCACGGGCACGTCTTCAGCGCGCTCGCGCAGCGTGGGCATGCGCAGCTCCAACACGTTCAGGCGGTAGAACAAGTCTTCGCGGAAGCGGCCGGCGGCGACCAGGCGCGCGAGATTCTGGTGGCTCGCGCACACCACGCGGACATCGACCGGCTCTTCACGGCTTTCGCCGATCTTGCGTACGCGGCGCTCCTGCAGTGCGCGCAGCAATTTCACCTGCATCGTCAGCGGCAGGTCGGCCACTTCGTCGAGCATGAGCGTGCCACCGTTGGCAGCCTGGAAGAAGCCCTGGCGATCGCTGTCCGCGCCGGTAAAGGCGCCCTTCACGTAGCCGAAGAACTCGGCTTCCATCAAATTCTCGGGGATCGCGCCGCAGTTCACGGCCACGAACGGCCGCGACGCACGCGACGAGAGCGCATGGATGGCGCGCGCCGCACGCTCCTTGCCGCTGCCCGACTCCCCGCTGATGACCACCGGCGCCATGCTGCGCGCCAGCCGCATCAGCGAGCGGCGCACTTCCTGCATGGCGGCGGAGTGGCCGGGCAACAGTTCATTGGTGCGCTCGGCCAGGTCCGAGTTGCCGGGGTCAGGATCGCGCTGCTGGCGGCCGAGCGCATTGAGCACGAGGCTGCGCAACTGATCGAGCGAGAGCGGCTTGGCAATGTAGTCGAACGCGCCCGCCTTGAGCGCCTCCACCGCGTTCTCGGCGCTGCCGTATGCGGTGATGACAGCCACCGGCGTACGGTCGGCCGTGGCCGAGAGCTGGCGCACGAGTTCAATGCCCAAGCCATCACCCAGACGCATGTCGGTCAGCACGAGTGCAAAGCGCTGGCGGGACAATGCCTCGCGTGCCTCGGTGAGCCCGCTGGCGAGCACCACATCGTGGCCCATGCGGCGCAAGGAAATTTCCAGCAGTTCGCGCAAGTCGGCTTCGTCATCGACAACGAGAATGGGTTCGCGAACGATGGCGGCTTTGGACATGGATCAGCGGGTCAGCAGAAGATCAGCGGAAATGCGCAGCCGGCGGGTCATTCCGCAATCGGCACGGCGGGTTGATCAAACATCAGGGTGATGACGAAGGCACGGCGCGGCAAGGTGTCGAGCGCCTCCATGGTCAACGCTCCGGTGCGATCGAGCAAGGATTCCAGCGCGATGGCGCCGTAGCGGATCTGCGCATCGTTGGCGCCGCACAACTCGCGCGCCATATAGAGGCCCAGGCCGGTGCCCTGGGCGTCATTCGTGAAGAACGGCTCGAACAGGCTGCGCTGTTGTTCAGTGCTGACCTCGGGGCCGTCGTTCCAGATGACGAGTTCGGCGTGGGCCTCATCCAATGCATAGGCAGCCAACAGGATCGAACCCGGCACGCGGCGGCAATAGCGCAGCGCGTTGTCGAGCATGTTGCCCACCACCTGCTGCAACTGCGCCGGGTCAAATAGCACGGGCCTGTCGAGGTCCACGGCCACGCGAACGAGGTTAGCGTTGATCTCGGTGCCGGCACGGCGCAGGGCCTCGGCGCGCCAGCGGTCGATCACCTCAGGCAGCACGTGGGCGAGCTCCACACGCACACGCTCGCCACGCGGGCGGCGCGAAAGCATCAGCACATCGGCGACCACCTGGTCCAGCCGGCGCACGTTGTCGCGAATGATGCGCAGCAGGCGTGTCTCCACGCCGGAGCCTTCCGGGCGCGCGGGCCCGTTGCCCTCAGCGCCGTCGCCCGGATCATCCAGCAGTTCCGCGGCTTGGCTGATTGCGGCCAGCGGATTGCGGATCTGGTGCGCAATGCTGGCCACCAGCCGGCCCATGGACGCAAGCTTTTCCTGCTGCGCCTGCTCGGCCACACGCTCCCAGCTTTCCACGTGGATCAGCACAGTGTCGTGCAACTCGTGGCGCAAAAAGGCTTCGTCATCGCTCGACCAGCCCTGCGCAGCAGGGTCGGCCGAAAGTTGGCGCGGGCGCGACACTTCGCCGCCCTCTCCCGGCAACCCCAGGCCGATCGAACTGACCAGGCTGTCCAGATAGACGCTGCGCAAATTCGCCAGGCTCGGCAGGATGAACCGCAGACGCAAACGGGCAGGCGGCGCGCGCCTGCCGCCCGGCGCGATGGGCAGCAAGTCGAGAATGCGCGGCGCATCGTCGTCGCCCGTGCCGTCTGCGGGGCGGCTCTTGCGGCGCAGCCACTGGCGCAGCGTCTCCAGCAACGGGCGCAGGTGCGGCACGTCCTTCAGGTCGAACAGCATCGCGCCGGTGCCTACGAACGCGTTTTGCGGCACGCCCAGCAGCACGGCCGCGGCCGGGTTGGCCGCCACGACACGACCGTCGGCGCGCACCAGCATCACACCGTCCTGCATGTCGTAGACCATCAGTCGGTTCACGAGCTGCTGCAGGCGCAACTCGCGCTCGCGCGCCATCGTCAGGCGCTCCTGCGCAATCTGGCGGTGCGACAGGCCATACATCATCGACGCGGCCGTCATGTAGACGAGCCCATACAGCCCCGCCGACGCCAGCCCCGGCGCAATCACACCGTCGCCAAGCATCTGGAGGAACGGATCGGCCAGCACCACCATCGACGCCACCGCCGCCGTAAACAGCGCAAACAGCAGGCTGGTCAACGCGCCAGCCGCCAGCACCGGCATCAACAACACCATCGCCACGCTGGCTGACAGGCGCGACAGGGCGGCATATGCCATCCCCAAAAACAGCAGATCGAGCACGACATCCAGCCGCACGCGGAACTGAAACCGCGTGCGCCACCAGCCGGCGGCCGCCAGGATCAGCAGCGCCACCGCCAAGTACGGCAGTGTCAGACTCAGCAGCGTCTCGCTATTGGGCAGGCCGCCTGCTTCATCGTGCCCACGCGGCACCATCACGAACAGCAGCAGCACCAGCGCCACGGCCGCTCGGCTGAAGGCGAAATAGCGCAGCAGGCGCCATTGGAATTCGGGAGGATCGGGCTCCCGCCAGACCGAGCGCAGCGCGCGCCACGCGTTCAGGCGGGAGAGCAGTCGGCGCGGTCCGGCGTCAGCCATTTTTGGCACCCCAGCCGACGACGTGCCGGACGCATCCGGCATCACGCGCCGCCCCGGTCGGCGTGTTCGGGGCAGCGATAGCGCCCGCCAGGCAGTGCCACCATGCCGGAGCGCGGCGCGTGCACACCGCACACGGCGCATTGCTCGATCGGCTGCGAAGCCTCACGCTCAGGCGCGCGCGGCGCCGCGCCCTGCGATGCGGACTGCCCTGAGGTGCGCGACGAACGCGTACCCAGGCGACTCAGCCACCACCAACCGGCGAGCAGCATCAGGATCAGCAGAACAGGACGGGCCATGAAAAAACCGACAGAGGGGCGAGATCGCCAAAAGAAACGCCAAGAACGCGTTACACGCGGTGAAGGATGACTTCCAGTACGAAGCGACTGCCCACGTAGGCAAGCAGCAGAATCGCAAACGCCGCCATCACCCAGCGCAGCGCCACGCGCCCACGCCAGCCGCGGAAACGGCGCCCCAGCAGGATGCCGCCGAACATCGCCCACGACAGCACCGCAAACACATTCTTGTGATCAAAGTGGAAAGCACGGTGGAACAGGTGCTCGGAGAACAGCACGCCCGAAGCGATGGTCAGCGTAAGCAGCACGAAGCCCGCGCCGATCAGGCGGAACAGCAGTTTTTCCAGTGTCAGCAACGGCGGCAGCAAATCGAGCCAGCGGCCAAGCCAGCCGGACTCATTCGGGCGATTGATGGTGTGCAGCCGGCGCTCGGCGGCGAGCATCAGGATGGCGTGGAAGGCCGCCAGCGTGAACAGCCCATACGCGACGTTAGCGATGGCGAAGTGGAGCTTGAATAGCGGGCTGGCGGCATAGCCAAGGATTTGCGCGCCCGGAAACACCAGCGGCAGCAGACTGCCGAGCAGCGCCACCGGCATCACCAGCAGGCCCAGGCCCGCCAGCGAGAAGAACAGGCTCTCGATCCAGAAGATGCCCACACCCAGCCACAGCATGGCCGACAGCGCATAGGCAAAGCCAAACACCATGGAACTGGCAGGGAAGATGGTCTCGTGCAGCAGAAAGCCGTGCGCGGCCAGCGCCGTTAGCAGGCCCCATCGCCACCAGCCAGGGGCGGAATCCGCAGAAGCCGGGGGCGGCGGCACCAGCACCGCTGCGCCGGAAGGCTGGCCGCCCAGCACGGCACCCGCTGCGGCCGAGGCCTCGAGCCCACCGCGTCGTACCCACGCTGTCCAAGCGAGGGTGCCATAGAGAAGCGCCGTCAGCGCATACAGTACAATGACCATTTGCACAGTTTACCGCAGCGCACCCCGGTTTTGGCTGGGGCCCGTCCCCGCCGAAAGTCTCAGCGGGCGGCCAAGCGGAACGCACATTCCTAGCCGGCGCGCGCCAAGCGAGCACCGGCCTCATCTTCATCCCGTCCCCAATTCCGGATCCCTGTCACTGTCATGCTGGATAACCTGACCCAACGGCTTGCGCGCGTGGTCAAGACCATGCGCGGCGAAGCGCGCCTGACCGAAGCCAATACCGCCGAGATGCTGCGCGAAGTTCGTCTGGCATTGCTCGAAGCCGACGTGGCGCTGCCGGTCGTGCGCGAGTTCATTGCCCGCGTCAAGGAAAAGGCGCTCGGCGAGGAAGTCATCACAAGCCTTTCGCCGGGGCAAGCGCTGGTCGGCATCGTGCAGCGTGAGCTGACCGCCATCATCGGCGGCCAGGAAGCGCTGGAAGGTGTCGGCAACAACATCCTCGGCGGCCGCGCGGCGGAGCTGAACCTCAACGTCACACCGCCCGCGATCATTCTGATGGCTGGCCTTCAGGGCGCGGGTAAGACCACCACCGTCGGCAAGCTGGCCAAGTGGCTCAAGGAGAATAAGAAGAAGAAAGTGCTGACGGTGTCGTGCGACGTGTATCGCCCCGCCGCTATCGCGCAGTTGAAGACCGTCTCGGAACAGGTCGGCGCTGACTTCTTCCCCTCGCAGCCTGACCAGAAACCCGTGGACATCGCCGTCGCGGCGGTCGATTGGGCCAAGAAGCACTATCACGACGTGCTGATCGTCGATACGGCCGGCCGCCTCGGTATCGACGAGGCGATGATGCAGGAGATCGCCGCGCTGCACGCCGCGCTCAAGCCGGCCGAAACGCTGTTCGTGGTCGACGCGATGCTCGGCCAGGATGCCGTCAACACCGCCAAGGCCTTCAACGACACCCTGCCGCTGACCGGCGTGGTGCTGACCAAGCTCGACGGTGATGCGCGCGGCGGCGCGGCGCTGTCGGTGCGTCACATCACGGGCAAGCCGATCAAGTTTGTCGGTGTGGCCGAAAAGCTCGACGGGCTGGAGCCGTTCTACCCCGACCGCATGGCCCAGCGCATTCTGGGCATGGGCGACATCCTCGCGCTGGTGGAAGAAGCGCAGCGCGGTGTCGACATGGAAGAGGCCCAGAAGCTCGCGGCCAAGATCAAGAAGACCGGCGGCTTCGACCTCGAAGACTTCAAGGCCCAGATCGGCCAGATGAAGAAGATGGGCGGCCTGGGCAGCCTGATCGACAAGCTTCCGGCACAGATGGCCCAGCAGGCGCAGGGCGCCAATATGGACCAAGCCGAAAAGCAGGTCCGCCGCATGGAAGGCATCATCAACAGCATGACCGCCGCCGAGCGCGCCAAGCCCGAACTCATCAAGGCCAGCCGCAAGCGTCGCATTGCTGCCGGCGCCGGCGTGCAGGTGCAGGAAGTCAACCGCTTGCTGAACCAGTTCGAGCAAATGCAGACCATGATGAAGAAGCTCAAGGGCGGCGGCATGATGAAGATGATGCGCGCCATGGGCGGTATGAAAGGCGGCATGAAAGGTTTGTTTGGTGGATAACCAACCCACGCCCTTCCCTCAAACCGTTTTCACCAGACCAACACGATGCTGAATGCAGAACAGGCCCGCGAACTCTGGGCCAACTCCGAAGAAATCGTCAGCGAAGACGCTGTGCGCGGCTCGCTGGATCGCATGGCCGCCGAGATCACCGAGAAGATCGGCGACACCTTCCCGATGGTGCTGTCGGTGATGGGCGGCGCGTGCGTGTTCACCGGCATGCTGCTGCCCAAGCTGGCGTTCCCGCTGGAGTTCGACTACATCCACCTCTCGCGCTACAACAACCAGACCGTGGGCAGCAAAGAGATGCAGTGGCGCGTGGCGCCGCGCGAGTCGGTCAAGGGCCGCACCGTGCTGGTGCTTGACGACATCCTCGACGAAGGCGAAACGATGGCCGCCATCCGCTCGCGCATCATCGACATGGGCGCCGCCGAGTTCTATTCCGCCGTGCTGTGCGAGAAGACACTCGCCAAAGACAAGCCGCTGTACCCCGATTTCTGCGGCTTCTCGGTGCCCGACCGCTATGTGTTCGGCTGCGGCATGGATGCCAAGGGCTACTGGCGCAACCTGCCGACCATCCGCGCGCTCAAGAACACCTGACGCGGCGGCAGGCGCAAACAAAAAGGGCGACCATCGAGTCGCCCTTTTTTGTTGTCCGCGCGATGCGTTCAGAGCTGATGCGCGAAGGTGCGGATGCCCTTCAGTAACATCTCCACCGAGATCGCCACCAGGATCAGCCCCATCAGCCGCTCGAACGCCATCACCGTGCGTTCGCCAACCAGGCGCTGGATCTGCGTGGCGCTCAGCAGCACCACCGCCGACACCGCCATCGTCGCGCACAGCGAGCCGATCCACGTCCACATGCGGCCCGGCGCCTGCGAAACAAGCAGCATCACTGTCGCCATGGCAGATGGCCCGGCGATGGCCGGAATCGCCAGCGGCACGATGAAGGGCTCGCCAGTGGATTGCGCATCGGCAGCGCCCTCGTGCGGAAAGATCATGCGCAGCGCAATCAGAAATAGCACGATGCCGCCCGCCATCTGCAAGGACAAGTCGGTCAGGCTCATCATGCGCAGGAACGCATCGCCGAAGAGCATGAAGACCAACAAGAGCACGAACGCGATGCCGACTTCTCGCAGCACCACGCGGCTGCGTCGCTCAGGCGCCACCGGCCTCAACGCGGAAATGAAGATGGGAATGTTGCCGAGCGGATCGGTGATCAGTACCAGCAGGATCGTCGCCGAGAGGAACGTGTATTCCATGTGCGCGACCGTCATTCAGGCGCCGCGGCCTTATTGACGCCGATACGGCCGCTCGCGCAGCCACTTGGTGGCGATCCACTTCTCGCCGCGCTCCACCGGCAGGCCGGCGTGCAGCGTGTCTTCATCGAGCGAGCCATCGGGCCGCTTGTAGACGAAGAAGACGGCGTTGCCCTTGACCGGCGCCACCTCCAGCCCGAGTTTGGGAAAGCCCGTCGCGCCGCCGGCCTGCACGCTGTTCAGGTAGATGACCATGGTGGCCACGCGCTGGCCGCCGACTTCCAGCTGACGCGCTTCACCGGTACGGCCCGGGTTGAAGAAATCGAAGTGCGGCTGGTACTCGCCGCCAGGCTGGTAGTGCAGCACCTGGAAGCCCTCGCCGTGCTCGACCGGCACGCCCACCGCCTGGGCGATACGTGCCTCGATCTTGGCGATGAGCGGATGCTCGCCCACCTGGAACATCCCACCCTGGCTCGTACGCGCCGAGATCAGGTTCTCTTCACCCGTATCTGGGTTCACGACCGGCGAACGCTTGAGGCGATTGCGCCCGAGCGCGATTAACTGATCACACTCCTCGTCGGAGAGGAAATGCTGGAACAGCACGATGCGCGGCGTTTCCAGTGCAAACAGAATGGGGATGTCGCCGTCGGCGGTATGGACGGCGTTGCTGTTCTCGACGGGTTCCTGAGCGGCCGACACGGAAGCCTGCACTGCAGCGGGAGCGGGAGCCGGGGCGCGGGCAGCAAGCGCCTCATCGACAACGCGGCGCGCGAAGGCCCGGTCGTAGCCGGACTGCACCATCGAGGCCACCAGCGGATCAGCCTCAAAACCTTCGGTCACGTGACGCTGCAGCCAGTCGCGCAGCGCTTCGGACATGGTCGCATACGGTTGGGTCGTGGACATGCGCAATGAGGAGATACGAGCGGGCGAAAGGGATGGCCCTATTGTAGGCCGAGCGCTCCGCTACCGACGATCAGGAACCGCCAGCCGGGCCGCCGGCAATACGCAGCGGCGAGAACGGATTGCGTGCCGGCACCTCGGGCAGTGCCTTGGCACGCGGCGCGTTTTCCGCCGGCACCGGGGCGGACACCGTCATCGTGCTCGACTCCTGATATTGCCAGCGCTTCCATGCCGCCAGCACCGCGTTCGGATATTGCGGCTGGCCTCGGCTGCCGTTGTAGCGGCCGAGCGCCAGGTACAGATTGCCGCCTTCCATGTCGAGGTAGTGACGCAGGATCGTGCAGCCGTAGCGCAGGTTGCTCTGCAGGTGGAAGAGCTTGCGGGTGTCCTTATCGCCGATGCTGCGCGTCCAGAAGGGCATCACCTGCATGAGACCCATGGCGCCTGCGCTGCTCATGGCGTACTTGCGGAAACCGCTTTCCACCTGAATGAGACCAAGCACCAAGGCTGGATCGAGGCCCGCCCGCTTGGCTTCGTAGTACGCAGTTTCGATCAGTTCCACGCGCACCGACGCCACCGGAACCTTGCTCGACATGCGCACCGACATCTCGGCCAACCAGCGTAGATAGCCGAGTTGCTCATCGTTGCTGGCAAACACCGGGCGCAGCGGGCGGCTGTCGGCCACGGCGGCGGACAACGCACTACGCACGGAGTCCGCCAGGTACTCATCTTTCTGCGCGCCCGCCCACGCCGGCTGTGTACCCGCGATGCCCACAAGCAAGGCCCCCGCGCATAGCGCAGTGGCGATCAGGCGGGGAAAGCGCAAGCGGTGCATGCAGTTGGGCTCCATTACTGCGCGAGACGCGCCTTCAGCGTCGCCAGCACATCGGCCGGCGCCACGGCAGTGGCAGCCTCGTCGCGGCGGCCCTGGAATTCCAGCTTGCCCTCCTTCAAGCCACGGTCGCCCACCACCACGCGGAACGGCACACCGATCAGTTCCCAGTCGGCAAACATCGCGCCGGGGCGCTCGCCGCGGTCGTCCAGGATCACGTCGATGCCGGCCGCGACCAGCTCAGCGTGCAGGCGATCGGCTTCCGCGCGCACGGCGTCGGAGCGGTCGTAGCCCACCGGACAGATCACCACCTGGAACGGTGCGATCGACGCCGGCCAGATGATCCCGCGCGCATCGTAGTTCTGCTCGATGGCCGCACCCAGAATGCGCGTGATGCCGATGCCGTAGCAGCCCATCACCATCGGCTGCGTCTTGCCGTTCTCATCGAGGAAGGTGGCATTCATCGCGTCGGAATAGCGCGTGCCGAGCATGAAGACGTGGCCGACTTCGATGCCGCGGCAGATCGCCAGCGTGCCCTTGCCGTCCGGCGAAGGGTCGCCCTCCACCACGTTGCGCAGGTCGTAGACCTCGGGCTCGGGCAGGTCGCGGCCCCAGTTCACGCCGGTGAAGTGGTAGTCCTCTTCATTGGCGCCGACGACGAAATCGCTCATGGCCGCCACGGTGCGATCGGCCACCACCTTGATCGGCTGCTTCGTGCCGATCGGGCCCAGATAGCCCGGCGGCGTGCCGAACGCGCGCAGGATTTCGCCTTCCGTGGCGAAGCGGAAATCGGCCAGCCCCGGCACCTTCGATGCCTTGACCTCGTTGAGTTCGTGATCGGCACGCAGCAGCAGCATCCAGATTTGCACGTCGTCACCCTGGCCACCCTCGACATCTGTCGCCAGCACGATCGACTTGACATTGCGCTCGAGCGGAATGCCCAACTGCTCGGCCACCGCCTCGCATTTGGTGCGGCCCGGCGTGTGTGTCTTGGTGAAGGCCTCCGCCGGGGCAGCGCGCGGCGTGGCCGGGGCGAGCGCCTCGGCGGCTTCCATGTTGGCGGCGTAGTCCGAATCCGGGCAGTAGACGATGGCGTCTTCACCCGTGTCGGCAATCACGTGGAACTCGTGCGAGCCCGACCCGCCGATGGCGCCGTTGTCGGCCGCCACGGCGCGGAATTGCAGGCCAAAGCGCTGGAAGATGCGCGTGTAGGCGTCGTACATCTTTTGGTACGAGACTTTCAGGCCTTCGGCGTCACGGTCGAAGGAGTACGCGTCCTTCATGGTGAATTCGCGGCCGCGCATGATGCCGAAGCGCGGACGGCGCTCGTCACGGAACTTGGTCTGGATCTGGTAGAAGTTCACCGGCATCTGCTTGTACGAGCGGATCTCGGTGCGGGCGATGTCAGTCACCACCTCTTCGGAGGTCGGCTGGATGACGAGGTCGCGCTCGTGGCGGTCTTTCACGCGCATCATCTCGTCGCCCATCTTGTCCCAGCGGCCGGTCTCCTGCCACAGCTCAGCCGGCTGCACCACCGGCATCAGCACTTCCACCGCGCCGCTGGCGTTCATTTCCTCACGCACGATCTGCTCGACCTTGCGGATCACGCGCAGCCCCACGGGCATGTACGTATAGAGGCCCGCGCCGAGCTTCTTGATCATGCCGGCACGCATCATCAACTTGTGCGACACGATTTCCGCGTCGGCGGGCGCTTCCTTGAGCGTGGAAATGAAGAACTGGGACGCTTTCATGCGACTGACAATAAGAGATGACGCGGCCAACCAAAGCCGCGAAAACAAGGGCAAAAGCCACCGGAATCAGGAGATGAGACGAGGCGCCAGACGCACATTCAGGTGGTCGGCACCCCTCCCCCAGGAGGCGCGAGTGAGCGGCAACATTTCGGCCTCTGTGACAGCCGAGCGACAGGCCGCTCTATAATCGGCGTAATTCTAAAGTATTCGAGGTGCAGTCATGCTCGATCGTGAAGGCTTCCGCCCGAACGTCGGCATCATCCTCATCAACGCAAGAAACGAGGTGTTCTGGGGCAAGCGCATTGGCGAGCACTCCTGGCAGTTTCCACAAGGCGGCATCAAGTACGGCGAAACGCCCGAACAAGCGATGTTCCGCGAACTGCACGAAGAAGTCGGGCCCCGGCCGGCTCGATCAAGGAAACGTCGCCCGCTGGCAAGTACCTGCTGGCCAACGGCG
>NZ_JBFBKP010000093.1:0-14643 GCF_040702285.1 Arthrobacter sp. NPDC080086 | reverse complement strand
CCGTACCAGTTTTTACCGCCTGAGCGCCCGGCGCCGACTCCCTTGGGGAGCGGCGCCGGGCGCTTTTGTGTACTGCATTCCTATACTGGCGTTACCTGCGGTTGATGACGGGTCACGCTTGATGGACCGCCGGACCTTGGGCCCTCCCCGTCCGGCGACAGCGGGCCTACGCTGGAAGAATCCGGGAAAAGCATGAAATCCGGGTGGCCCGAGGGGTGGCAGTGATGACTCGAATCCGTTCACGGAAACCTGCAGGCTGGCTGATGGCCCTGCTGCTCGCGGCCGGGTTGCTGTTGGCGGCTCCCGGGGCCGCCGTCGCAGCGCCGTACTGCGGGCAGGTCTGGGGCTCGCTGGCCAAATCGGATCCGGCGATGGGCCGGGCTCCGGTGACGAACGTCCGGACCGGCCAGCATTACTGTTACGACCGGCTGGTGGTTGACCTCAGGGGGCCTGCAGGCGGGTACACCGTGCGGTACGTTCCGCAGGTGGCGCAGGAGGGTTCCGGGATGCCGGTACCGCTGCGCGGCCAGGCGTTCCTGCAGATCACGGTAAATTCACCGGCCTACGACGACGCCGGGCAGGCCACGTATTCGCCGGCCAACAAGAACGAACTGACTGATGTCACCGGATACCGGACGTTCCGCCAGGTCGCCTGGGCGGGCAGTTTCGAGGGGTACAGCACCCTGGGGCTCGGGGTGCGGGCCAGGTTGCCGTTCCGGGTGTTCACGCTGCCGGGTCCGGACGCCGGTTCACGGCTGGTGATCGACGTCGGGCACTACTGGTAGGCGCTAAGCCGGGCCGGTTACAGCTTTTAGGCGGCGCCGAGGACTGCCCGGAGCGGATACTCCCTGCCGTCCAGCACCAGCTGGGTGCACTTGCGGGCGGTCTCGTTCAGCACGATCGGCGCCATCAGGTTCACGGTGGTGCCCTCGGGGGAGTGGTTGACCACCACGAGCAGGCGGGGCGACTCCCCGTCGGAGAGCTCAAGGGCCTCCAGCGCGGGGCGCGGCAGGCGGGGGCTGTAGTCGGGGACGAACACGGCGGCGTCCGCCAGGAACAGCCGCACGGGCGCGGACTCCGATTCGAGGGCGAAGAGTCCGGGGGCGCTGTCGATGCTGCGGAGCGCGAAGTCGTGGACCGCTTCCAGCCCCGGCATGGGGGCGGTGAAGGTCACTGGGGTGCTGCTCAGGACGGAGTTCATCGCAGGAAGTCCATCAGCGTGGGCTGCAGGACCCGCGCCGTGGCGGCCAGGGCCACCTGGTAATTGGTTTCCTGCAGCTTCAGGTCCATGATCACGCTGCCGAGGTCAGCTTTTTCAATCCCGGTCCGCTGGGCGTCCAAGGAAGCCTCCATTCCTGTGTTGACGGTGCCGGCGCGGTCCAGTTGCGCCTGGCGCGCTCCGACGTCGGCGCGTCCGTTGACGATTTTCTTGTAGGCGTCGTCGATCTCGCTCACGCGCGGCATGGTGTCGGCGCCGTTGCGCAGGTCCGTAGCCAGTTTATTGACGGTATCGAAGACCGAGCCGGTACCGCTGCCGAAGATCGTGCCGCCGTCGGCGTCCACCCGCACGGTCTGCGTCTCGCTGATGCGCCGTTCCACCGGGCTGGTCCCGGCGGCGACGAACGTCGGCGGCATTGCGCCGTCGAAGGGCGTTGCCTTGTCTGAATTGCCCGCGAAGATGTTGCGGCCGAGGTGTTTGGAATTGGCAACGTTGATGAGGTCCTGGTTCAGCGAGTCCAGTTCGTTGGCAATCGCGTCCTTGCCGGACTGCGGCAGCGTGCCGTTGCCGGCCTGGACGGTGAGGTCCTTGATCCGCTGCATCACGTTGCTGGCCTGCTGCAGGGCGGAGTCGGCCGCCGATAACCAGGTATTGCCGTCGTCGATGTTCCGGCCGTACTGGGCATTCGCGGCCTGCAACGCCCTGGTTTCCAGTGCCTGCGCGGTGGCGGCTGGGTCGTCCGAGGGGCGCGAGATTTTGTTGAGCGTGCTCGCTTTGTCCTGCAGGTCGGCCAGCTTGGACTGCTGCGTCTGCAGGGTCCGCTGCGCCGCCGCGGTCATGGTCAGGTTTGTAACGCGGTTAAGCATGGTTCTACCTTCCTACCAGGCCGGTGCGGTTGATCAGGACATCCAAGGCCTCGTCGACGGCGGTCATGACGCGTGCCGCCGCCTGGTAGGCGTGCTGGTTGGTGAGCAGGTTGACGTTTTCTTCGTCCAGGCTGACGGAGGTCTGGGATGCCCGGCCCGTCACCGCGGAGGCTTGGGTTGCGGCGGCGAGGTCCTCGCGTTGCTGGGCTCCCCGGGATTGCACCCCGATGCCGGTGACGATGCCGGACCAGAGCTTATCCGGGGACGTGGAGCCGGTGCCCAGCTGGGACATGGCGTCGGCGACACTGGTGTCGAACGCGCCGGCGCCTGACTTGCCGAGGGCCACTGCAGAGGTGGAGATCGGTCCCTTGATACCGAGCGCGGCCGAGGGGCCGGTGACGGTGAAGAAGTCCGTGCCCGTGGTGCCGCTTCCCGTGGTGCCGGTCTGGTGGACAGCGTTGACGGCTGTGGCTAAAGCGCTAGCAAACCCGTTGTAGGAGGCGGCTGCCTCCGCGATTGCGCCTCCGTTGCCGCCGGCCGCCGGGGCAAGGACCGAAAGCGCTCCGGCGATTTCCCCACCATCGGTTGAGGCGACGCCATCAGGGTTTTTCCAGAGCAGCTGCACGGGCGCGCCGAGGGCGTCCGTCGACTGCCCGGACAACGCCAGGGTACGGACGGAGGTGCCCATGACCAGGGCGTTCCCACCGATGTGGACATCCACGGTGCCGTCCGGCTGCTCCCGGACAGTGCCGCCGGCCAGGCGGGCGATGGTTTCAGTGAGCTTTGCGCGGGCGTCGATCAGTTCGTTGGCTGTGCCGCCGGCGGCGACCGTGGAGCGGATGGTCGCGTTGTAGGCCGCGACCTGGCTGGCGGCAGCATTGACGGCGTCCACGGCGTCGGAGGCCTTGGCGCGGACGCTGCTCCACTGAGCCTGCAGGGCCTGGTACCCGGTCGAAATTTTGTCAGTGAGGGAGTTGGAGGCAGTCAGCAGCAGGCCCTTGGGCCCGTCGTCGTCCGGCTGTCTGGCGGCTCCCTGCCAGGCGGCCCAAAAGCCCTGCAGAGCTGTGGAGATGCCATTGTCTCCGGGCTCTTGGAGCACGCCTTCAATTCCCTGGAGCGCGGCGGAGCGTGTGCTGGCGTAACCGGCTTGTGCACTGGCGGAGCGGACGCTGGCGTCCAGGCTGGTGTTGCCGAGCCTGGCGATGGAGTCGACGGAGACCCCCTGGCCCACCTCCGGGCGCCCCGAGCCGTTCAGGCCCTGGGCGGGCGCGGCGATGGCGGACTGCTCGACCCGCTGCCGGGTGTAACCGTCGGTCGCGGCGTTGGCGATGTTCTGGCCGGCCACCGTCATGGCCTGCTGTGCGGCAGTCAGCCCGCGATAGGCGGTATTCAGGGCGCCGAAGGTACTCATGGTCGCTTCCTTAGAATCGCTGGTCGAAGATGCGTGAGCCGGCGGAGTTCCCGGTTTTCCCTTGGGCGTCGTAGGTGCCGGCTGCGGCCGGTCGCAGATCCGCCAAGGACTCCTGGGTGGATCGGACGGCAGAGCGCAGGTACTGCTCGTTGGCGTCCCGGAGCTCTTTGATGAGGGACGTCTGTCGGGTCAGTGCGGTCAGGTGCGCCGTCAGCACCTCGGCCCAGGCGCCCTCCGGCGCGGCCGCTGCCAATTCGCTGAGCGTCGCGTCCGTCGGAAGCCCCCACGTTTCTGCGACTACCGCGGCCTCGATGGTCCGGGCCAGGCTCGCCTCGGACAGGTGTCCGAGCACCTGCTCGACTTCCTTGGTGCCGTGCGGCAGCCAGCGTGATTTGCCGGACGTCAGGAGCAGTTGCTCCTCTTCGAGCTTAAAAGTCAGTACGTCCAGGAGTTCACGCTCCCGCCAAAGCAAGGCAGAAAGTTCGTGGATGGCCATGATCCGGACGGCTCCCTCAGTGGTGTCGATGATGCGCGGGTTAAGCGGTACCTACTGCGGCGGTGTGCAACGTGCGGACGGTGCGGACCGCAGCAGGGTTCGTACAAACTATCGGCAGGGTTTTCGCAGGTGTTAGCAGGAATAAGGCTGATAACTGCTGGGGTGACGTCGGCGGATGTCGCCAAAAAGAATTTTCGATTTCTCCTTACCAGCTTCCCCTCCGGGGCGATAACTACTCCTGAAGGCCCACGGATGGGCCATCGCTTACAGTCCCAACTCACGGAGGAAATACCATGGGCTTCGTTATCAACAACAACCTCGCGGCGAACAACTCGTACCGCAACCTGAACGCTACTCAGAGCGACCTTTCCAAGTCCCTGGAGAAGCTGTCCACCGGCCTGCGCATCAACCGCGCCGGCGACGATGCGGCCGGTCTGGCTATCTCGGAGGGCCTGAAGGCCCAGGTGACCGGTTCGGCCCAGGCCGCCCGCAACGCGCAGGACGGCATCTCGGTCATCCAGACCACTGAAGGCGCCCTGACCGAGGTTCACTCCATCCTGCAGCGCATGCGTGACCTCGCTGTCCAGGGTGCCTCGGATACGAACAACGCCGACGCCCGCACCGCCATCAAGAACGAAGGCGATTCCCTGGGCCAGGAGCTGGACCGCCTCACCAAGGGAACCAACTTCAACGGCATCGACCTGCTGAAGGGTGCAACCGGCGCGGGCGTTACCGCCACGGCGACCCCGGGCTCCCTGGAGATCCAGGTCGGCACCGGCGGCACCTCCGGCACCGACAGCATCAAGATCAAGGTCGGCGACGTGTCGACTGCAGTCGGTGCGCTGTCCAGCGCCACGACTGCCGGCGACTTCCTTGTGGACACGGCCACCAACGCCCAGGCCACGATTGGCAAGATCGATACCGCGATCAAGAACATCTCCGCGCAGCGTGCCGACCTCGGTGCCGCGCAGAACCGTCTTGAGCACACCATCAAGTCGCTTAACGTTGCCGGTGAGAACCTGCAGGCCGCACAGTCCCGCATCGCCGACGTCGACATGGCGTCGGAAATGGTCAAGTTCACCAAGGCGAACATCCTGTCCCAGGCAGGCACCGCCATGCTGGCCCAGGCCAACCAGTCCAGCCAGGGCGTTCTTTCCCTCCTGCGCTAGGCCTGATCCGGCAGGCTTCTAATTCTTAGGAGCCTTCCACCTGGTCGGACGAAGATACACCCCCGATCACCGCGAAAGGGCCGGATGATGGCATAACCATCGTCCGGCCCTTACGTGCAACACCAATACCCCAAAAAATAAGCGACAAAGACGAACTTCTTCAGCAAGGAGAGGCAGCGATGGGAATTTCCCTCGACGGACTGGCCAGCGGACTGGACACCACCGCCCTGATCAGCTCGATCATGCAGACCGAGGCGCTGCCCCAGACCCTGCTCAAGAACAAGTCCTACGACGTCCAAAACATGGTGTCGGCCCTTCAGGGGCTGAACAGCAAGGTCGCCGCCCTGGCCACGCAGGCAACTGCCGCCGCCAAGCCAGCAGCTTTGGACCTCTATACCGCCACCACGACCAGCCCCAACGTCACGACGACGACGTCCAGCGGTGCGAAGCCCGGTTCCCTCGACTTCCAGGTCACCCGGCTGGCCCAGACCCAGGTCACGGTGACGCCCATGGTGAACGGGGTGACAGGTTGGCCCTACACCACCTTGACCATCAACACCGGCGGCGCGAACTACACCGTCACTCCGGCATCCAACAGCCTGGATGACGTTGTCAGCGCGGTGAACGCCTCCGGCTCGGGCGTCACCGCCAGCAAGGTCGACGTTGGCGGCGGAAATTTCCGTCTCCAGTTCACCGCCGCCAAGTCCGGAACGGCCGGCGCCTTCACCATTACAGACCCGGGCACCACCTACACGGACGTCAAGACCGCACAGGACGCGCAGGCGACCCTCTGGCCGGGCTCGGCCGTCGCGCAGACTGTGACCTCCTCGACGAACACCTTCACCAACCTGCTCCCCGGAGTGACCATCACGGCCAAGGACGTCACCGCCGGAACCGCGACGCTGACGGTCGCCAGCGACAACGCAGGCATCACCAAGATGGCCTCGGACCTGGTGGACGGTGTCAACGGAATTTTTGCCTATGTGGCCAGCCGGACCGCCGTCAGCACCAGCACCACGACCACCGGTACGACGACCTCCGCCGGAATTTTCTCCGGCGACAGCACGGTTCGCTCCGTGAATCAGGACATTTTGTCTGCCGCTTCGTTGCCTGTCGGCACGCCGCCGACATCGCCGTCGGACATGGGCATCAGCATCACCAAGACCGGCACGATGGAATTCGACGCCACCAAGTTCAGTGCGGCCCTGGCCGCCGACCCGGCAGGCACGAAGGCCAAGGTGCAGGAAATTGCCGGGCGGATCGCGGCGGCTGCGAAGGCTGGCTCGGATCCCTACACCGGCTCCCTGACCACCACCATCAAGGGCCAGCAGTCCGAGGTCAGTGACTTGGCGAGCCAGATCAGCGACTGGGACACCCGGCTCGCGGACCGCCAAGCGACGCTCAAGAGCACCTACTCGGCCCTTGAAGTGGCCATGAGTAACATGAAGGCTCAACAGTCCTGGCTGTCCTCGCAGTTGGCAGGCCTCTCCACCGGAAGTTCCAAGTAATGACAAGCAACCCCCTCGGCGGCTTCGGTGCTGGCTACGGCACCAGCCAGCGCAACCAGTACCTGGAGGACTCCGTACTGTCTGCACCACCGGCCCGACTGCTGACCATGCTCTACGACCGTTTGCTGCTGGACCTTGGCCGCGCAGAGACTGCGCAGCAGGCCGCCAACTGGCAGGTCGCCTCCGAAAACCTGCTCCATGGCCAGTCCATCATCGCGGAATTGATTTCCTCCCTGAAGACCGACTCCTGGGACGGCGCGGATGGGCTGCTGGGGCTCTACAACTACGCCTTCACGGCCCTGGTCAACGCCAACATCCAGCGGAACCCCGAGCTGACCCGGGAGGCGATCGACCTGCTGGAACCCTTGCGCCAGGCCTGGCACGAGGCCGCGGCAGCGATCCCCGCGGCACAGCCTGCCCGGACCGCGGCGGCGCCGTCGTCCTTCGCCGCCGCAGGTTCCTGGGCTGCCTCCTCCGGAGCGGGAAGCGGGAGCCTGGGCTTTGGCTGAACAAGATTCCTTGGGGGAGGGCAATCGCACCGGGCAGCCGGATGATCCCGCAGCTGCCGCATGGCTCCTGGTGCTGGACGTCCTGGAAATGGCCGTGACTGCCGCGGAGAGAACCTTGAATGATCCGCTCGGGCCGCTCTCGGCGCCGCTGCACCAGCCGGAGTCAGCGCTGCCCGTGCAACGCTGGAGCCCGCCGGTGCTCAGCGGACCCCTGCCTCCCGAGGCCCGGCGCCGCGCCATGGCCCTCTCCGCCGCGCAGGAGCGCGTCGCCAAACGCCTGGAGGCGGCCAAACAGGACGTTTCCCGCCAGCTCCACGCGCTCAGCACCGTCCCGAGCCTGAGCTCCCCGTCGCGGGCCGTGTACCTCGACGTCCAGGGCTGATTTCCGCCGCCAGTCCCGGTCGCCGGCGTTCGGCAAAACCCTCCCGACAAAGTTGTTTCAAATTTCCCTAACGCGGCCCTGAGCTGTGCCGATAACCACAGTAAGAGCACGGATCGCTCGTTTCCCGGCCACGGATCGGCCAAGCCCCACCCTTTCCCAGGCAGGACTCTGTGCTCGAATCCGTGACTTCCGCCGCCCTGGCCAGCGCCCTCAACGGGTTGTCCCAGCGCCAGCGCGCGATCGCGAACAACATCGCGAACGTCAACACGCCGAACTACCACGCCCAGCGCGTCAGCTTCGAGGATGCCCTGGCCCAGTCGGTGCAGTCCGGCGACGGCCGGGTGCAGGCCACGACGGCGTCCTCCCTGGAACCCACCCAGCTCAACGGCAACAACGTGAACCTGGATACCGAGACCCTTTCCAACATCGACACCGTGCTCCGTTTCCAGTTCGCCTCGCGGGCGATCGGCTACGAGTTCAGCGGCGTCCGTTCGGCAATGAGGACCAGCTCATGACCTTTGACGCCATCGGCATCGCCGGCTCCGCCCTCACGGTCCACCGCAAGTGGCTCGACGCCGTCTCGGACAACCTCGCGAACATGAACAACGTCTCCGCCACCTCCGGCAACGCCTTCCAGCAGAAGTATGTGGAGGCGGCCGAAAACACCGGCGGCGAGGGTGTCTACGTCAAGAGCACACCCCTGGGCAGCGGCGCCGGCCGGATCGTCTACCAGCCGGACCACCCGCTGGCCGATGCCAACGGCAACGTCAAATACCCGGACATCGACATGGCCGAACAGATGGGTTCCCTGATCGTTGCCCAGCGCGGCTACCAGGCCAACGCCCAGGTGGTGGACCGCGCCCGTGAGACCTACATGGCTGCCCTTGAGATTGGACGATCCTGATGCCTGTTTCCCCCATCGCCCCGGTCCAGGGCGTCATGCCCACGGACTACGTGGGCGGCGCCTCGGCCGTGTCCGGCACCGACGGTTCCGGCTTCGCGGCGTCCCTCACCGGCGCCGTCGATAACCTCCAGCAACTCCAGTCGACGTCGAACCAGCTGGCCGTCTCCGCCGTCACCGGCAACCTCAACGACATCCAGGACGCCACCATCGCCGCTACCCGCGCCCAGGTGACCCTGGAACTGGTCGCGTCCCTGCGCAACAAGGGCGTTGACGCGTTCAACGAGATCATGAGGATGCAGGCCTGATGCCTCCGCAGATCACCATCTTCTTCCAGCGCTTCGGCAACGGACTCAAAAGCTTCACCACCGGCCAGCGCACCCTGGCCGTCATCGGTGCCGCCCTCCTGGTGGTAGGCATCGTGGCGCTCTCGGCCTGGTTGTCCAAGCCCACCCTGACGCCGCTGTTCTCCGGGCTGAAGAGCGCCGACGCCAGCGCCGTCGTTGACCAGCTGAAAAAGGACGGCGTCCCCTACGAACTCAGCGACGGCGGCGCCACCGTCCTGGTGCCGCAGGAAAAGGTCTACGACGAGCGGCTCAAGGCAGCCTCCGCGGGCCTGCCCACCGCAGCCGCAACCGGCTACTCGCTGCTGGACAAGATGGGCGTCACGTCCTCGGAGTTCCAGCAGTCGGTCACCTACAAGCGCGCCCTCGAAGGCGAACTCGCCAGCACCATCGGCGCCATGGAGGGCGTGAAGACCGCCGCTGTCCGGCTGGCCATCCCCGAGAAGACCGTCTTCGTCTCCAAGACCCCGGACACCACCGCCTCCGTCTTCATCGAGACCGCCCCCGGAGTGACCCTCTCCAGCGACAAGGTCCAGGCGATCGTCCACCTGACCTCCGCCGCGATTGAAAACCTCAAGCCCTCCAACGTCTCGGTCGTGGACTCCCAGGGCAACGTCCTGTCCACGGTCGGCGGCACGACGGCGGGCAGTTCCTCCAAGCAGGCGACGGATTATCAGCAGCGCACCGGCGACGCCGTCCGCGCCGTCCTGGACCGCGTGGTAGGCCCGGGCAACTCCACCGTGGCCGTCGCCGCCGACGTCACCGGAGAATCCGCACAGCAGAAGAGCGAGACCTTCTCCAACACCGCCGGAGCCCTGCCGCTGAGCGAGTCGTCCAAGACCGAGAAGTACACCGGAACCGGGGGAGGCGCCGCCGGCGTTCTGGGCCCGGACAACATCTCCGTGCCCGGCGGCAGCAGCGGCAACGGCAACTTCGACTCCACCACGGAGACCAAGAACAACGCCGTCAACAAGGTCACCGAGGACCGGACCATCCCGCCGGGAGCCATCAAGCGCCAGACCATCTCCGTGGCCGTCAGCCAGTCCGCCGCCGGCGGACTGAACATCGGCTCCCTCACGGCCCTGGTCACCTCCGCCGCCGGCGTCGACAAGAACCGCGGCGACGTCGTCACCGTGGAGGTCATTCCGTTCAGCACAGCGGCGGCCGACCAGGCCAACGCCTCCCTGGATGCCGCCAAGGCCGAGATCGAGGCGCAGAAGCAGCAGGCGTTCTTCGGCACCCTCGTCACCGCCGGCAGCATCCTGCTGGGCCTGTTGATCCTGGCCCTCATCATCACGATCATCCTGCGCCGCCGCCAGAAGCGGGAACCGGTGGACCTGGGCGAACGCCTGGACCTGCTCCCGCCGGTCCCCACCGTCACCGCGCTCGATCCCGCACCGGCCACCTCCGCCATCCCGCTGATCGCGCGGCCGCTGGAGCCCTTGCCGCTGCCCGCACCGGCCCCGGAGGTCCTCGAGGCCGAGCGCCGGATGCAGGAAATCGACGCGATGGTGGCCAACAACCCGGAGAAGGCCGCCGACTACCTGCGGGGCCTGATGGATGACAGGCAGCCGGCATGAAAACCGGTGAGGCCCTGACCGGCACGCAGCGCGCCGCCGTCGTCCTGATGCAGATGAGCCCCACCAATGCAGCCCTGGTGATGGCGCAGCTGACCGACATGGAGGCCGAGGAGATCGCCGCGGAGATCGTCCGGCTCCGCAAGGTGGACCCGGAGACCGCCGAGAAGATCATGAAGGACTTCCACGAGGCAGCCCTCAGCAGCCCGCGCTCCGCCCGCGGCGGCCGGGAACTGGCCGAGGGCCTGCTGGAGGCCTCCTTCGGTTCGGAGAAGGCCGCCGGCCTGATCAACCGCCTGACGGTGAACATGGCCGGGAAGTCCTTCGAGTTCCTCGAAGACATCGAGCCGGTGCAGATCCTGGCACTGATCGACGGCGAACTGCCGCAGACCATCGCCCTGGTCCTGGCCCACCTGAGCCCCCGCAAGGCCTCCGCCGTGATGTCCGGGCTGCCCGGCTCGCTGCGCGCCGACGTCGCCCTCAGCATCGCCACCATGGGCTCCGGGGCGCCCGAGGCCATCGGCATCGTCGCCGACACCCTGAAGCTCCGCGGCGGCGCGGCCGTCTCGCAGCAGGCCTCCAAGGTGGTGGGTGGCATCCAGCCGCTGCTGGAGATCATCAACCGGACCGACGCCGGCACCGAACGCTCGGTCCTGGACGGCCTCGATCTGCTGGACCCGGACCTGGCCGTGGAGATCCGCGCGCAGATGGTCACCTTCGACGACATCATCAAGCTGGAACGCCGTGACGTGCAGCTGGTGCTCCGCGGCCTGGACGCTTCCGTCCTGGCCGTGGCCATGAAGGGTGCCACCGAGCAGGTTCTGGAAACCATTACCACCAACGTCTCCGGCCGCAACCTGGAGATCCTCGAATCCGAGATGGCAGCCCTCGGCCCGCTCCGCGCGTCGCAGATCGAGGAGGCGCGCGCCGCCGTCGTCCGCGCCATCCGGGAGCTCGTCGACGAGGGCCAGATCGTCATCCACCGCGGGGACGAAGAGGACTATGTTTACTGACGGGCGGAGCGCCGCGGGCGCGACGACGGCGGGCGCGACGACGGCGGGCGCGGCGGGGGAGGCCCCTGCCCGGATCGTCTTCCCGTCGCTGCGCTCCACCGGCCCCGCCAACGAACAGGCCGGCTACACCGAGGGCCACGCCGCCGGGTACGCCGCCGGCGTCCGCGCAGCCGCCAAGGAACAGCGCCGCTGGCGTGACCGGATGGCCGCCGAACAGGCAGCTTCCTTGGCCGCCGGGCAGCAGGACCTGGACCGCGCCGTCCGTGCCTTGGCCGTCGCCCGCACCGACTTCGCCCACCGCAACGTCCAGGCCCTGCACGACGCAGAAGAGGTGCTGGCCCGCACCGCCCTGGAACTGGCCGAGGCCATCCTCGGCTACGAGCTGGCCGAGGGCACCCGGACGGCCCGCGCCGCGCTGGCCCGCGCCCTCTCCGGGTCCGACGCCGCCACCGTGCTGGCCATCCGGCTGCACCCGGCCGACATCGAAGTCCTGCGCCGCGAAGGCCAGGACGAACCCGGCGGGCTGCCGCTCGTGGCGGACCCGTCCCTGCAGCGCGGCGACGCCAAGGTCGAATACCAGCAGGGCTGGCTCGACGCCAGCCTCGGCACCGCCCTGGCCCGGGCCAAGGCTGCCCTGCTCGACGACCACCAATACCCCGCCGCCCCTCCCGCCCCGGGAGCCCGGCCATGAAAACCCTGTGGCGGCCCCGCGCCGCGGACTTCGAAGCCGCCCTCGCCGCTGCCGCCCCGCAGCGCGTCGGCATCGTCACCTCCGTCATGGGCCTGGGCCTGGAGGTCTCCGGCCTGGACTGCGCGCTCGGTGACCTGCTCACGGTGGGCGAACACCCCGGGCTCGACGCCGAGGTGGTCGCCGCCCTGGACGGCTCCGTGCGCTGCATGCCGCTGGGACGGCTTGCCGGCATCGCCGCCGGGGACCCGGTCCGTGCCAAGGGCGGCAACGTCCTGGTGCCTACCGGCCCGGGGCTCTTCGGCCGCGTCGTCGACGGCCTGGGCCGGCCGATCGACGACAAGGGACCGCTGCTCAGCGGCCCCCGCGTGCCGATCGACAACGAGGCGCCCAACGCCATGAAGCGCGCCCGGATCGACACCCCGCTGCAGACCGGGGTGCGGGTCCTGGATACCATGACCACCCTGGGCAAGGGCCAGCGCATGGGCCTCTTCGCCGGCTCCGGCGTCGGCAAGTCCTCGCTGCTCTCCATGATCGCCCGGGGCACCGACGCCCAGGTGTCCGTGATCGCCCTGGTGGGGGAGCGCGGCCGTGAAGTCCGCGAATTCCTCGAGGACGACCTCGGCCCCGAAGGCCTGGCCCGCTCCGTCGTCGTGGTCGCCACCTCCGACGAGCCGGCTCTGATGCGCATGCGCGCCGCGTTCACCGCCACCCGGATCGCGGAGTCCTTCCGCGACGCCGGGCAGGACGTGGTGCTGATGATGGACTCGCTCACCCGTGTCGCCATGGCCCAGCGCGAGATCGGCCTCTCCGCCGGCGAACCACCCGCCACCCGCGGCTACCCGCCGTCGACCTTCTCCATCCTGGCCCGCCTGCTGGAGCGTGCCGGCACCGCCGAAACCGGGTCCGTGACCGGGATCTACACGGTCCTGGTGGACGGCGACGACCACAACGAACCGATCGCCGACGCGGCCCGCTCCATCCTGGACGGGCACGTGGTGCTCGACCGCAAGCTCGCCGTGACCGGTCACTTCCCGTCCGTGGACGTGCTCGGCTCCGTCTCCCGCGTCGCGTCCAAGGTCAACGCAAGGCCCCACCTGGCGGCCGCCGCAGCCCTGCGCAAGGTCATGGCGGCCCGCAAGTCCGCGCAGGACCTGATTGACGTCGGCGCCTACCAGTCAGGCACCAACCCGCTCGTGGACGCGGCACTGGCCAACGAAGACGCCGTAGCCGCGTTCCTGCAGCAGCCGATGGAAGAGTCAACCCCCCACCCCGAGTCCTGGCGCCAGCTGGGCCACCTCACGTCGATCCTGGGAGCCGCAGCATGAGCCGGCAATTCTCTCTGGCCGGGTTGTTGCGCCTGCGCCAAATCCAGCAGGACCAGGCCGCCTCCGGCCTGGCCCGCGCCCGGTCACGATCCACTTCGGCGCGCGCCCGGGAAGCCTCGGCCCGCCGCCAGCTGGCGGACACGGACCCGGACATCGTCAGCTCGGCGTCGATGCGCGCCGTCGCGGCGGCCCGCTCGGCATCGCACAGCATGCTCGCGGACCTGCAGACCCTGAGCCGCGTGGCCGAAGCCGACGAGATGGCAGCACGCGAGGAGTTCATCGCCGCGCGCACCCGCTCGGTGGGCCTGGAGAAGCTGGCCGCCCGCCACCACGCCGAGGTCGCTTCCGAGGAGCTCCGCGCCGAACAGTCCGCCCTGGATGAAATCTCCTCCACCATCTGGCACTGGGACGAACAGCAGGTGCGCTCATGAGCATGGCGGAGGCCCTGGGCCGGATGCAGGGCATCCAATCGATGATCGCGGAACTGACCCGTCCCGCGCAGACCGCGCAGAGCACCGCCGCGGCACAGAAAGCCTCGGCCGCGTCGACGCTGGCGTCCGGCACCGGAACCGCGAACTCCGCCGCGTTCACCGACGCGCTGACGGCGGCCCTCGGCGGCACCGGCGGCACCACGCAGACCGACCTGTCCTCCCTGACGGGGGCCGCCCCGGGGCTTGGCCTGGGCGCCCTCACCGGGCTCGCCCTCCCGACTACCCCCGCAGCAGCGCCGGTCGCGCCGGGCAGCGCCACCGGCACCGACGTCGTCGCCATGGCCAAGAAGTACATCGGCGTGCCGTACGTCTGGGGCGGGACCAACCCGGCCACGGGCATGGACTGCTCCGGCTTCACCCAACGGGTCTTCAAGGACCTGGGCGTCGACATTCCCCGCGTCGTCAGCGACCAGATGAAGGTGGGTACCCCGGTGGCGTCCCTGGCGCAGGCCAAGCCGGGTGACCTGCTGATCAGCTTCGGCGGCAACCACATCTCCATCTACCTCGGCAACGGCAAGGCGATCGACGCGCCCGTCCCCGGCAAGACCATCCAGATCCGTGACGCGTGGGAGCAGCAGTCCAACCTGACCGCGATCCGCCGGATTGTCCCGGCCGGGGCGGGCTCGTGAAGGCCCCGGCCACGGCGGACCTTGCCTCCGCCCTCACGAAGACGGCGGCCGCGGCGCGCGGCGCGCAGTCGGGTTCCCGTGCCGCCGCCGGCACGGGGGAACGCTTCGGCAG
>NZ_JBFBKP010000092.1:0-14923 GCF_040702285.1 Arthrobacter sp. NPDC080086 | reverse complement strand
GCTGGGCGCCGGAACCCCAGGGGCCCTCGGAATCCCCCTTATTAAGCCCTTCCGCCTATCGCGATCGGGTCGCGGAGGGGGAGTAGCACGTTCAGCAGGTGGACAATGGTGTCCAAATAGTGAGACAGGCGGCGGCCTCGTTGACACCCGTCTCGCTCAGAGGGAAAACTGAACGCATGACCGCAATCGTTACCGCCGGCATTGCTGCAGGTGTATCCGTCGTCCTTACCAAGCGCGTGGCCTCATAGCCTCCACTGGTAACGAACCGTCACGCGCAAACCCCTCGAAGAGCCGGCAGGCTGAGGGGTTTTTTTATTTCCGCTCCACCCGTACCGCCAGCACCACACGATCACTGTAGATCCACCCGAAGATCCACCTAAGGAAGAGTCCGATGAGCAAAGGATCGCCGATCAGCCCCTCGCTGATGGCTACGAAGTCCGCTGGAGCGCACAAAGCTCCGGAACGCGTCGAACGACCGGCCGACACCGCCGTCGTCGAGCATGCTGCTGCCTCTCCCGTCCTTGGGCCGAACAACGTCGTACCCCCGACGGTGATGACCGGCTCGCAAGCAATCGTCCGCGCACTCGAAGAACTCGGCGTCGAGGACATTTTCGGTTTGCCCGGTGGCGCGATCCTGCCCACCTATGACCCCTTGATGGCCTCCAGGATGAATCACGTCCTGGTCCGTCACGAACAGGGAGCCGGCCACGCCGCGCAAGGCTATGCCATGGTTACCGGACGGGTGGGCGTCTGCATCGCCACCTCCGGCCCCGGTGCCACCAACCTCGTTACCGCCATCATGGATGCCCACATGGACTCCGTGCCGATGGTGGCCATCACCGGCCAGGTCTCCAGCGGAGTCATCGGCACCGATGCCTTCCAGGAAGCCGACATTGTCGGCATCACCATGCCGATCACCAAGCACTCGTTCCTGGTCACCGACGCCAACGACATCCCGCACGTGATGGCGGAGGCGTTCCACCTCGCCTCGACCGGCCGCCCCGGCCCGGTCCTGGTGGACGTGGCCAAGGACGCCCAGCAGTCCGAGATGACCTTCTCCTGGCCGCCGAAGATCGACCTGCCCGGCTACCGCCCGGTGCTCCGCGGCCACAGTAAGCAGGTCCGGGAGGCGGCGCGCCTGATCGCGGCCGCCAAGAAGCCGGTCCTGTACGTCGGCGGCGGTGTGGTCAAGGCCCACGCCTCCGCGGAGCTGCGGGAATTGGCCGAGCTCTCCGGCGCCCCCGTGGTCACCACCCTGATGGCCCGCGGCGTTTTCCCCGACTCCCACCCGCAGCACGTCGGCATGCCCGGCATGCACGGCACGGTCTCGGCCGTTACCGCCCTGCAGCAGTCGGACCTGCTGATCACCCTCGGCGCCCGGTTCGATGACCGGGTCACCGGCATCCTCTCCTCGTTCGCTCCCAACGCGAAGGTGATCCACGCGGACATCGACCCCGCTGAAATCTCCAAGAACCGCACCGCGGACGTGCCGATCGTAGGTTCGGTCAAGGAGATCATCCCCGAACTGAGCGAAGCCCTGCGTCTGCAGTTCGAGGCCTCCGGCACCCCGGACCTGGCCAACTGGTGGGCCTTCCTGAACAACCTCAAGGAGACCTACCCGCTCGGCTGGACCGAACCCGAGGACGGCCTGACCGCTCCGCAGCGGGTCATCGAGCGGATCGGTGCCCTGACCGGCCCCGAAGGCGTCTACGTGGCCGGCGTGGGCCAGCACCAGATGTGGGCCTCGCAGTTCATCAAGTACGAGCGCCCGCACGCCTGGCTGAACTCCGGCGGCGCCGGCACCATGGGCTACGCCGTGCCCGCGGCGATGGGCGCCAAGGTGGGCAACCCGGACCGCGTGGTCTGGGCGATCGACGGCGACGGCTGCTTCCAGATGACCAACCAGGAACTGGCCACCTGCGCGATCAACAACATCCCCATCAAGGTCGCCGTCATCAACAACTCCTCCCTGGGCATGGTCCGCCAGTGGCAGACCCTGTTCTACGAGGGCCGTTACTCCAACACGGATCTCAACACCGGCCACGACACCGTCCGCATCCCGGACTTCGTCAAGCTCGCCGACGCCTACGGCTGCGCGGCCCTGCGCTGCGAACGCGACGAGGACATCGACGCGACCATCCAGAAGGCCCTGGAAATCAACGACCGTCCCGTGGTGATCGACTTCGTCGTCAGCCCCAACTCCATGGTCTGGCCGATGGTGCCCGCCGGAGTGAGCAACGACCAGATCCAGGTTGCCCGGAACATGACCCCGGACTGGGAAGAAGAGGACTGACCATGACCCGCCACACACTCTCCGTCCTGGTCGAGGACAAGCCCGGCGTGCTGACCCGCGTGGCCAGCCTCTTCGCCCGGCGCGCCTTCAACATCAACTCCCTGGCCGTCGGCCCGACCGAGGTCGCCGGCATCTCCCGGATGACCGTCGTCGTCGACGCCGACGGCGAGCTGATCGAACAGGTCACCAAGCAGCTGAATAAGCTGGTCAACGTGATCAAGATCGTCGAGCTCACCCCAGAATCTTCCGTACAGCGCGACCACATCCTGGTCAAGGTACGGGCGGACGCCGCAACCCGGCTGCAGGTAACCCAGGCAGCCGACCTCTTCCGCGCATCGGTGGTCGACGTCTCCACAGAGTCGGTCGTCATCGAGGCCACCGGCCACCCCGACAAGCTCACGGCATTGCTCTCGGTGCTGGAGCCCTTTGGCATCCGCGAAATCGTGCAGTCCGGCACCCTGGCCGTCGGCCGCGGGTCCCGCTCGATGAGCGACCGGGCCCTGCGCTCCGCGTAGGCCGCGCCGCACCTGCAGCACAGCGCCACACGAATTCACAGACAACACCCCACGAATCCATTAATAAGGAGACACCCCAGTGACTGAAATGTTTTACGACGACGACGCCGACCTGTCGATCATCCAGGGCCGCACCGTCGCCGTGATCGGTTACGGATCCCAGGGCCACGCCCACGCCCTCAGCCTGCGCGATTCCGGTGTTGACGTCCGCGTCGGACTCAAGGAAGGTTCGAAGTCCCGCGCCAAGGCCGAGGCGGAGGGCCTGCGCGTCCTCAACGTCGCCGACGCCGTCGCAGAGGCCGACCTGATCATGGTCCTTACCCCGGACCAGGTCCAGCGCCACGTCTACGCCGAGGACATCGCCCCGAACCTGCAGGCCGGTGACGCCCTGTTCTTTGGCCACGGCTTCAACATCCGCTACGGCTACATCCAGCCGCCGGCCGATGTCGACGTCGCCCTGGTCGCCCCGAAGGGCCCGGGCCACATCGTCCGCCGCGAATTCGAGGCCGGCCGCGGCGTGCCGGACCTGATCGCCGTCGAGCAGAACCCGTCCGGCAAGGCCAAGGAACTGGCCCTGTCCTACGCCAAGGCCATCGGCGGCACCCGCGCAGGCGTCATCGAGACCACCTTCACCGAAGAGACCGAAACCGACCTCTTCGGCGAGCAGGCGGTCCTCTGCGGCGGCGCCTCGCAGCTGATCATGTACGGCTTCGAGACCCTGACCGAGGCCGGCTACAAGCCCGAGGTCGCCTACTTCGAGGTGCTGCACGAGCTCAAGCTGATCGTCGACCTGATGGTCGAGGGCGGCATCGCCAAGCAGCGCTGGAGCGTCTCCGACACCGCCGAGTACGGCGACTACGTCTCCGGCCCGCGGGTCATCACTCCCGAGGTGAAGGAGAACATGAAGGCCGTCCTCAAGGACATCCAGGACGGCACCTTCGCCAAGCGGTTCATCGATGACCAGGACGCCGGCGC
Organism: Arthrobacter sp. NPDC080086; assembly: GCF_040702285.1. Lineage (NCBI taxonomy): Bacteria > Bacillati > Actinomycetota > Actinomycetes > Micrococcales > Micrococcaceae > Arthrobacter > Arthrobacter sp. NPDC080086. The sequence goes on along the minus strand of NZ_JBFBKP010000092.1, from coordinate 11,140 downwards.
ACCGGAGTTCAAGGAACTTCGCAAGAAGGGTGAGGACCACCCGATCGAGGCCACCGGCCGGGAACTGCGCAAGCTCTTCTCCTGGATCAAGAACGAAGACGACTACACCGAAGGATCAGTCGCCCGCTAGGGAACTGACCGGCAGGGGGAGCCGGACACCCGCAACGGGGGTCCGGCTTTCCCTGTGTTTACCTGCACCATCTGTTTACCCGCACCATCGATTCACCAAAATCCCCACCTGAATACAAGAGAGCTAAAGAGGTCACCGGTGACAAGCACCAAACCTGTCGTACTCCTCGCCGAGGAACTTTCGCCCGCCACAGTCGAGGCCCTCGGCCCGGACTTCGAGATCCGCCAGACCGACGGCGCCGACCGTTCCCAGCTGCTCTCGGCGATCGCCGACGTGGACGCGATCCTGATCCGCTCGGCCACCCAGGTCGACGCCGAGGCCATCGCCGCGGCAAAGAACCTCAAGGTCATCGCCCGCGCCGGCGTCGGACTCGACAACGTGGACATTAAGGCCGCCACCCAGGCCGGCGTCATGGTGGTCAACGCCCCGACGTCAAACATCGTCTCCGCCGCGGAACTGACCGTCGGCCACATCCTGAGCCTGGCCCGCCACATCCCGCAGGCCTCCGCGGCGCTCAAGAACGGCGAGTGGAAGCGCTCCAAGTACACAGGTACCGAACTGTTCGAGAAGAAGATCGGCATCATAGGCCTCGGCCGCATCGGCGCCCTGGTCGCGGCCCGGCTGAAGGGCTTCGACACCAAGATCCTCGCCTACGACCCCTACATCACCTCCGCCCGGGCCGCCCAGCTCGGCGTGCAGCTGGTGACCCTGGACGAGCTGCTGGCCCAGTCCGACTTCATCACCATCCACATGCCCAAGACCCCGGAGACCGTCGGCATGCTCGGCGCCGACGCGTTCCGGAAGATGAAGCCCACCGCGTACGTCGTCAACGTCGCCCGCGGCGGCCTGGTGGACGAGGAAGCCCTTTACACCGCGCTGGAGTCCGGCGAGATCGCCGGCGCCGGCGTCGACGTATTCGTCAAGGAGCCAAGCACCGACCTGCCGTTCTTCAAGCTCGACAACGTGGTGGTCACCCCGCACCTGGGCGCCTCCACCGACGAGGCCCAGGAGAAGGCCGGCGTCTCGGTGGCCAAGTCCGTCCGCCAGGCCCTGGCCGGCGAGCTGGTCCCGGATGCCGTGAACGTCGCCGGCGGCGTGATCGCCCCCGACGTGCGCCCCGGCATCCCGCTGATCGAGAAGCTCGGCCGGATCTTCACCGCCATGACCCACGCGTCGCTGACCCAGTTCGACGTGGAGGTCGCCGGCGAGATCTCCGAACTGGACGTCAAGGTCCTCGAACTCGCCGCGCTCAAGGGCATCTTCGCCGACGTCGTCACCGAGCAGGTCTCCTACGTCAACGCCCCGGTGATCGCCGAGCAGCGCGGCATCAACGTCCGGTTGATCACCACCCCGGACACCGAGTCCTACCGCAACGTCCTGACCCTGCGCGGGGCGCTCAGCGACGGCAGCCAGATCTCCGTGGCCGGCACCCTGACCGGACCCAAGCAGATCGAGAAGCTGGTCGGCATCAACGGCTTCGAGGTCGAAATCCCGATCAGCGAGCACCTCGTGGTGGTCGCCTACTCGGACCGCCCCGGCGTGATCGGCACCATCGGCCACATCCTCGGCATGAACAACATCAACATCGCCGGCATGCAGGTGGCCCGGCAGGCCGAGGGCGGCCAGGTGCTCGCCCTGCTGACCATCGACAGCTCCGTGCCCCAGCAGGTCCTCGACGCCATCAAGGCCGGCATCGGCGCCGAGATGGTGCGCGAAGTGGACCTCGAGGACTAAGCACCCTTACCGGTTTGCCTGCGGCGGCGCGTCCGCCGCAGGCGTCCGGGAACCACCGGCCGGTCTGCGTACAATAGCTACGTCCGATTCCAGGATGTGGCCGGCAGACCGGCCTTTACTTTTGCACGCCCGGCAGGGGAAGCCTTCTCATCCGCGCCGAGAACCCGCGGACACGAACAGCGGCGTGTGCACGCAATCCAGCTTTCAGGAGCCCAATGAACGCCGTCCAAAGGTTCATCAGAAGCAGAGTGCTTTTGCTGACCGCGTCCATTTTGATCGTCGCCATGTGCCTGTCCGTCCTCGTGCAGGGACAGTCCCAGGCGGCGCTCAACCGCACCGTCGACCAGAACTCGCGCGGCCTCTACGACATCCTGGTCCAGGCCAAGCCCAGCTCGTCCGGAGCGCTGATGCAGCCGGACATCGCCACCGGCCAGGGCGGCATCGGCTTCGACCAGCTCGACGCCATCCGGAAGCTCTCCGGCACCTCCGTCGCCGCGCCGATCAGCCTGGTCTCGCGCGTCTCGCAGAACCTGGAGGCACCCCGCCTCGACGCCACCGACTACCTGGGCTACAACGCCGGCCTCGCCGGCACCGCCGGTGACCCCACCGCCACGGACCCCTCCAAGTGGCCCGCCGCGCAGTCCGTCTTGAGCGACACCCCCAAGAAGTACCGCCTGACCGCCAGCGCCGTCAGCTCCAACGGCTCCAGCGAACAGACGCTGTTCAAGACCACCGCCGAGGGCACCCTCGGCAAGGGCAAACTGGTCGAGGAACAGGTCGCCGGCGGCAAGAACGTCCGGATCGCGGGCCCGGCGGGGGAGACCGGCATCAAGTTCCCGGCCCCGGCCGGCGGCTCCGAACACACCCTCTTCAACCTCTCCGTGGCGCTGCCCCTGGCGCCGCAGGTCACCGAGTCCGTTGTCGCCGTCGACCCCGTCGCCGAACGCGCCCTGCTGGGTGGTGCCGGCGACTTCCTGGCACCCCTGGAGAAGGCCCCGCCCGCCGACGCCCGCGACGCCGGCGCGATCGGCCGCCACTTCGAGAGCCTCTTCACCAGCGGCATCACCATGGACCAGCTCAAGGAAGGCCCCGACTTCCTGGGCGTGAAGCTCAAGTACTGGGCGCCCCTGATGACCCAGTACCAGCAGGCCAAGAACGCCGGCCAGCTCACCGCCGACTCGCAGGCCATCCCGCTGATCGTCCGCTCCGGCACCTCCCTGGACCTGAAGTACTCGGTCAAGATCGAGGAAATCGACAACGCCGGCAACGTCACCAAGGACGTCGGCACCGTGACCCGGTCGCTGGACAAGGACTACCTGCCGTTCGTCTCGAAGGCCCCGTTCGACCTGGCCTGGCCCGGCTCCAAGGACCTCAGCTCGCTGATGGGGGACACCGGCGGCTTCGGCCAGGGCCTCTACAACCCCGCCATCTGGAGCACCGACTTCGCCACCGCGCCCAAGTACAAGGACGGCCAGACCGCCGGCAACGGCGCCGTCGAAAAGTCCGCCGTCCCCGGTGAATGGGTCACCGTGAACCGGCTCCCCGAGAAGGGCGCCAACGGTGCCGCCGTCGACCAGACCCAGCGCACCCCGGTGGACGAGCGCTCCTACCGGGAGAACCTGCAGACGGGCAAGAAGCCGGCGACGCCGCTGCCCATGGTCTACGGCACCTTTGATCCGGCCAAGGTCCAGGAGGCCGCCGGCGACGTCAACCGCCTCCCGCTGGGCGGCTACGACCCGACGCCGATGACCCTGACCAAGGACGGCTCCGGCAAGGACACCACCCCCACCGCCCTGAAGCCCTCGCTCAGCGCCACGGGCCTGGTGAGCCAGTCCGCCGGCGCCATCACCGACTACTACGGCCTGGCCGCCGCCCGCGGCTACGATAAGAACGCCTCCGTCATCGACGCCGTGCGGGTCCGCGCCCAGGTCGACGGCACCTGGAAGCAGGCGCAGCCCGAGGTCGAGAAGCTCGCCAACCAGATCCGGGACATGGGCCTGGAGGCCACCGTGGTGGCAGGCTCCGCCCGCGAGGACGCCAGTATCTTCGTGCCCGGTTACTCCAAGGACGACGCCGGCAAGGAATCCCCGCTGGGCACCGTCACCCAGTCGTGGGTGCGGCAGAACGCGGCCGACGCCGTGACCGGCTCGCTCTCGGGCACCAACCTCACCCTGCTGTTCCTGACCCTCTGCGGGGCCGCCCTGCTGACCGGCGCCTCCACCGTCAGCTACGTCCGCAAGCGCCGCCGCGAGGCCGGAACCCTGCGCGCCATGGGCTGGACCCAGCGCCGGATCCGCACCTGGGTGCTGGCCGAGTTCGGAGTCGGCGCCGCGGCGCTGGCCGCCGCCGGGATCATCCTGAGCCTGGTCAGCTGGAACCCCGCCACCGCGATCGTCTCCGCCTCGGTCCTGGTGCTCTACTGCGCCGCGGCCTTCTTCGCCGCCCAGCAGCTGCGCCACCGCGAGGTGATCGACCAGGAACCCCAGCATGACGAGCGGCTCATCCCGGTCGACTCCCCGCTGACCTTCGCCAGCCGGCAGCTGAGCACTAACAAGTTCAACACCGGCTCCCTGGCGATCGCCGTCGGCGTCTTCGGCGCCGCGGTGGGCGGCCTCGCCGCCCTGCTGATCGACATCCCGCGCGCCGCCGGCGCCAGCGCCCTCAGCGGCGTGGCCGCCGCCAGCATCGCCCTGCCCAGCATCATCCTGGGCATCTCCGGGGTTGCCGTGGGCCTGCTGCTGACCATGGTCACCGGCCGGTTCGAGCTCGCCGCCAAGCGCCAGTACCTGGGCACGCTGCAGGCGATGGGCTGGAACCCGGACATGCTGGGCCAGGTCCGCTTCTTCGAAAATGCCATGGTGGGAACCATCGCCCTGCCCCTGGGCGTCCTCGGTGCCCTGGGCGTGGGCCTCATCCTCGCCCCCTACGCCGCACTCTGGGCCGCCGTCGCCGGCCTGGTCGCGGTCCTCTGCTGGATCCCGATTGCAACGAAAGTAGTCCAATGACCAACGAGCTGAACCTTGACCGGGAAGCACACGACCGGATGACCACCAGCACCCGCCGTGCGGCGGCGCAGAAGACCCGCGCCAACACGATCGTGCGGCCGACGGACCACGCCACGCCGCTGGAGCTGAGCAACATCACCATCCACTACGGCGGCGGCAAGAACGGCGCCGAAGCGGTCAACGTCGTGGACGACTTCAACATGACCCTGCACGCCGGCGAGATGCACTGCGTCGCCGGCCGCTCCGGCTCCGGCAAGACCAGCATCCTCACCGTCGGCGCGGGCCTGACCCTGCCGACGTCGGGCCGGGTCTTCTGGGAAGGCGACTCGCTGGAGACCATGGGCGACGACGAGATCGCCGACCGCCGCCGCGCGCTGATCGGCTACGTGGACCAGGGCGGCGCCCTGATCGACGGCATGAGCGCGCTGGAAAACGTCCTGCTGCCGGCCGTCCCCGACGGAGAGGTCGAACAGCGCCGCGACATGGCCAAGGACCTCCTGGACCTGGTGGGCCTGGGCCGGCGCATGCGCCACCGCCCCGCCCAGCTCTCCGGCGGTGAACGCCAGCGCGTGGCGATTGCCCGTGCGCTGATCCTGGGCACGCGCGTGCTCGTGGTGGACGAACCGACCGCCAGCCTGGACCGGGCCTCGGCCAACCGCATCATCAGCATCCTCAAGGACACCACCTCGGACGGCATCGCCGTGCTGGTCGCTTCACATGACCACGAACTTGTCCGCCAGAGCGATACCCTCACCGAACTGATTTAGGTTTAACCCGTGACGCCTTCCGAAAAGCCCCCGTTCTACATCACCACCGCCATCACCTACCCGAACGGCGTGCCGCACATCGGCCACGCCTACGAATACATCGCCACCGATGCGATGGCACGGTTCAAGCGGCTGGACGGCTACGACGTCTTCTTCCTTACCGGGACCGACGAGCACGGGATGAAGATCGCCCAGGCTGCCGAGAAGGAAGGCATTTCGCCCAAGGAACTGGTCGACCGGAACGCGGAGATCTACCAGGCCGCCCATGCGGCCCTCGGCATTTCCTACGACCGCTTCATCCGGACCACGGACGCCGACCACTACGCCGCGTCGCAGGCCATCTGGAAGAAGATGGAAGCGAACGGGGACATTTACCTGTCCAACTATGAGGGCTGGTATTCGGTCCGCGACGAGGCCTACTACGGCGAAGACGAGACCGTGGTCAAGGATGACGGCCTCCGCTACTCGCGGGAGACGGACACGCCGGTCACCTGGACCGCCGAGGAGAGCTACTTCTTCCGGCTCTCGGCCTACCAGGACAAGCTGCTGGCCCTGTACGAGGCACACCCCGAGTTCGGGGCGCCGCAGTCCCGGTTCAACGAGGTCATCAGCTTCGTCAAGCGCGGCCTGGAGGACCTCTCCATCAGCCGGACCACCTTCGACTGGGGCGTCCCCGTCCCGGGCAGCGACGGGCACGTCATGTACGTGTGGGTGGACGCGCTCACCAACTACCTCACCGGCGTCGGCTACCCGGACCTCGACTCCGAATCCTTTAAGAAGTACTGGCCGGCCGACGTGCACGTGATCGGCAAGGACATCTCCCGGTTCCACGCCATCTACTGGCCAGCCTTCCTGATGTCCGCCGGGTTGGAGCTGCCCAAGCGCATCATGATTCACGGCTTCCTGCACAACAACGGCGTCAAGATGTCCAAGTCGCTCGGCAACGTGGTGGCGCCGGCGGACTTCGTCGCTCAGTACGGCCTGGACCAGGTCCGGTACTTCTTCCTGCGGGAAGTCCCCTTCGGGGCGGACGGGAACTACAACCACGAGGCGATCGTGGGCCGGATGAACGCGGACCTGGCCAACAATTTCGGCAACCTGGCCCAGCGGTCCCTGTCCATGGTCGCCAAGAACTGCGAGGGCAAGGTCCCCGTCCCGGCCGCCTTCAGCGCCGAGGACTCCGCCCTGCTGGGGCAGGCCGGGGCCCTGCTGGCGACCGCCCGGGCCGCGTTCGAGAAGCAGGAATTCAGCCGCGCGCTGGAGGCCATCTGGAATGTCCTGGGCGACACCAACGCCTACTTCGCCGAGCAGGCTCCGTGGGTGCTGCGGAAGACCGACGTCGAACGGATGAACACGGTCCTCTACGTCACCCTCGAGGTGCTGCGCAACGTCGCCATCCTGGCGCAGCCGGTGATGCCGACGGGGGCCGGCGCCATCCTGGACAGCCTGGGCCAGCCCGAGGGGGAGGCCCGCAGCTTCGCCGCGCTGGCCACGCCGATCGAGGCCGGTACCGCCCTGCCCGCGCCGGCTCCGGTCTTCCCGAAGTACGAGGAGCCCGCGGAGGCCTGAGCCACGGGCCCGAACTCCGCGAACACCCCCGGCACGCCGCCGGGGGTGTTCGTATTTTGAGACGGATTGCCCAGCATGCGGATGCCGTCACTACCCTGAAGGTATGAGCGAATCCACGATCGACCTGGCCGTTATCCCCGGCGACGGCATCGGCCCCGAGGTCGTAGCCGAAGCCCTCAAGGTGCTCGAGAAGGCCGCCTCGGCCGAGGGCATCGTGCTGCAGCAGACCCACTACGACCTCGGTGCCGCGCACTGGCTGGCCACGGGGGAGACCCTGCCCGAAGAGACCCTGGCGGACCTGCGCGGCCGCGACGCCATCCTCTTCGGCGCCGTCGGCGCCGCTCCCGGGGACACCCGGATCCCGTCCGGCATCATCGAGCGCGAACTGCTGCTCAAGCTCCGCTTCAGCCTGGACCACTACGTGAACCTGCGCCCCTCCAAGCTGTACGCCGGCGTCGGCAGCCCGCTGGCCAACCCCGGCGAGGTTGACTTCATCGTGGTCCGCGAGGGCACCGAGGGTCCGTACGTCGGCAACGGCGGCACCCTGCGCAGCGGCACCCCGCATGAGGTCGCCACCGAGGTCTCGCTGAACACCGCCCACGGCGTCGAGCGCGTGGTACGGGACGCCTTCCGCCGCGCCAACGAGCGCCCGCGCAAGAAGCTGACCCTGGTGCACAAGCACAACGTGCTGGTCTACGCCGGCCACCTCTGGAAGCGCACCGTGGAGGCCGTCGCCCAGGAGTTCCCCGAGGTCAGCCACGATTACCTGCACGTGGACGCCGCCACCATCTTCATGGTCACGGACCCTGCCCGCTTCGACGTGATCGTCACCGACAACCTCTTCGGCGACATCCTCACCGACCTCGCCGCGGCCATCACCGGCGGCATCGGCCTGGCCGCGTCCGGCAACATCAACATGGACCGCACCGCGCCGTCGATGTTCGAACCCGTCCACGGCTCCGCCCCGGACATCGCCGGCCAGCAGAAGGCCGACCCGAGCGCCGCGATCCTCTCCGCCGCCCTGCTGCTGGACCACCTCGGTTACGGCGCGGCAGCGCGGCGGATCGAGGCGGCCGTGACCGCCGACGTCGAGGCCCGCGACGGGAGCTTCCGCAGCACGGCGGCGATCGGCGACGCCATCGCGGCCGCCCTCTGACGCCCGGGCGTAAGCTAGTTTCGACTCACCAATTTGCTGCCGTGGTCCGAGGATGAACCACGTTCACACCGCCAGGCAGCCGACCATGGAGGAACCATGACCCAGACTGCCCATGGCGTCGAATTCGCGCAGCGGCTCTCGGCGACCCCGAAGTCCGCGGAAGAGCGCGCAGCCATCCTGGCGAACCCGGGATTCGGCGACTACTTCACCGACCACACCGCGATCGTCGACTATAGCGTCGACGCCGAGGGCAAAGGCGGCTGGCACGACGCCCGGATCGAACCCTACGGTCCGATCATGCTGGACCCCTCCGCCGCGGTCCTGCACTACGGCCAGGAAATCTTCGAGGGCCTGAAGGCCTACCGCCACGCGGACGGCTCCGTCTGGACGTTCCGGCCCGAGGCCAACGCCGCCCGGCTGAACAAGTCCGCCCGCCGGCTCGCACTGCCGGAACTGCCCGAGGAATACTTCCTCGCCGCCATCCGCGAACTGGTCTCCGTCGACCGTGACTGGGTTCCCTCCGGCGACGGCGAGGCCCTGTACCTGCGGCCGTTCATGATCGCCACCGAGGCGTTCCTGGGCGTCCGGGCGGCCCGCGAGGTCTCCTTCCGCGTGATCGCCTCCCCGGCCGGCAACTACTTCGGCGGCGAGCTCAAGCCGGTTTCCATCTGGATCTCCCGCGAATACGCCCGCGCCGGCCGCGGCGGCACCGGTGCCGCCAAGTGCGGCGGCAACTACGCCGCGTCGCTGATCGCCCAGCAGGAGGCCGAGGCCAACGGCTGCAAGCAGGTGCTCTTCCTGGACCAGTTCAACGACAACGCCGTCGAGGAGCTCGGCGGCATGAACGTCTTCTTCGTGATGAAGGACGGCTCCCTGGTCACCCCGGCGCTCTCCGGCACCATCCTCGAGGGCGTCACCCGCTCCTCGGTGATCCAGGTGGGCCGCGACATGGGCCGTGAGGTCACCGAACGGAAGATCACCCTGGACGAGTGGCGCGACGGCGTGGCCTCCGGTGAGATCGCCGAGGTCTTCGCTTGCGGCACCGCCGCCGTGATCACCCCGATCGGCGTGCTCAAGGACGCCACCGAGTTCATCGGCTCCGAGGACGCCAAGGCCGGCGAGACCACTATGGCCATCCGCGAACAGCTGCTCGGCATTCAGACCGGCACGGTCGAGGACACCCACGGCTGGCTGACCCGCCTGGCGTAAGCACTCCGGCCCTGCCCTCCGGGCGGGCGCGGTGGGAAGATGGGACTGTGATCCATGACGACGTCCGGGCCCCGGTCCGGAGTACCGACCTGACCGCCTTCCATCTGGCGCCCAACCCGGGGCCGATGAGCCTGCACGGGACCAACTCGTACGTGCTCTCGGCCCCGGGGGCCTCCGCCGTCGTGGTGGTGGACCCGGGCCCGCTGGATGAGGAGCACCTGGCCGCGCTCGGCCGGGCCGGGACGGTGGAACTGATCCTGATCACCCACCGCCACGCCGACCACACGGCCGCGGCCGCCCGGTTCGCGGAGCTGACCGGTGCCCCCGTGCGGGCCGCCGACCCCGCGCACTGCCACGGCGCCGAACCGCTGGCCGACGGTGAGGTGCTGCACGCCGCCGGCGTCGAGATCCGGGTGCTGGCGACGCCGGGCCACACCTCCGACTCCGTCTGCTTCCATCTCCCCGGCGACGGCGAGCACGGTTCTGTCCTCACCGGCGACACCGTCCTTGGCGTCGGGACCACGGTGCTGGACTACCCCGACGGGCGGCTGGGGGACTATCTCGACTCGCTCGACCGGCTGGAGCGGATCGGCCCGGCGACGGTCCTGCCGGCCCACGGGCCCATCCTCCCCGCGCTGGACACGATCGTCCGGGCCTACCGCGACCACCGCCAGGACCGGCTCTCCCAGATCCGGTCCGCCCTGGCCGAACTCGGCGGGGACGCCGGCGTCGTGGAGGTGGCCGACGCGGTCTACGCCGCCGTCGACCCCTCCGTCCGGCCCGCCGCCGAACTGTCCGTCGCCGCGCAGCTGGACTACCTGCGCGGACGGTAGGCTAGGGCGCATGCGTATCGCCCGGTTTGTAGTTGATTCTGATCCCCTTTACGGCATCGTCGAAGGCGAGCCCGGCAGTGAGGTCATCACTGTCATCCACGGCGACCCCTTCTTCAACGGCGTCGAACGGACCTCCGTGAAGCACCAGCTGGAGGACGTCCGCCTGCTCGCGCCGATCATCCCGCGCAGCAAGGTCGTCGGCGTCGGCCGCAACTTCGTGGAGCACGCCCACGAACTCGGCAACGAGGTGCCCGCCCAGCCGCTGCTGTTCCTCAAGCCCAACACCTCCGTGGTGGGCCCGAACGACCCCGTGGTCCTGCCCGAGTTCTCCGAGGAGATCTCCTTCGAGGCCGAACTGTGCGTCGTGATCGGCCGGATCTGCAAGGACGTCCCCGAGGAGCGTGTGGACGACGTCGTCTTCGGCTACACCTGCGGCAACGACCTCACCGCCCGGGACGTCCAGAAGACCGACCTGCAGTGGGCCCGTGCCAAGGGCTTCGACACCTCCGCCCCGCTGGGCCCCTGGATCGAAACCGAACTGGACACCGAGGACCTGCAGATCCAGGGCCGCCTGAACGGCGAACTGCGCCAGGACGGCAACACCAACCAGATGATCCGCGGTGTCCGCGAGCTGGTCTCGATCGTCTCGCACGCCTTCACCCTGCTGCCCGGCGACGTCATCATGACCGGCACCCCGGCCGGCGTCGGCCTCGTCCAGGCCGGGGACCGCTACGAGG
>NZ_JBFBKP010000091.1:0-15778 GCF_040702285.1 Arthrobacter sp. NPDC080086 | reverse complement strand
GGGCCCGGGGGCGCGGGCCCCGGACTGCGGGCCCCGGGCCGCGGGCCCCCGACCACCTGGCCCCGGTCCGGAGCGTAGGATCGGGAGGTGAAACGACACTCCTGTGATTCCTGCGGCTCGGCCGTGTACGTCGAGAACCAGGAGTGCCTGCACTGCGGCGCCCGGCTGGCCTACTTCCGGCCCCGCGGCGCCGTCGTCGCCGTCGACGCGGCGGGCGAATACCGGGACGACGCCGGCACCCACTGGTTCCCGTGCGCCCACGCCGGGCTGGCGGCCTGCACCTGGCTCGCCGCAGAGCGCGGCGGTGAGTGCTTCAGCTGCGGACTCACCCGCACCCGGCCCAACGACGACGACGCGAAGGGCCTCACGCAGTTCGTTAAGGCGGAGCGGTCCAAACGCCAGCTGGTGGCCGAACTCGACGCCCTGGGGCTGCCGATCGTGCCCCGGAGCGATGATCCCGACGGTGGCCTGGCCTTCGACCTGCTCTCCAGCGCCCACGAGCACGTGGTGACCGGCCACGCCGACGGCGTCATCACCATCAACCTGGCCGAAAGCGACGACGGCTACCGCGAACGGATGCGCAACGAACTCGACGAGCCGTACCGGACCCTGCTGGGCCACTTCAGGCACGAGGTGGGCCATTACTTCGAGACCGTGCTGGTCTTCGCCGACCGGGACACCACCGCGGCGGCCCGGCGGCTGTTCGGCGACGACACCGAGGACTACCAGGCCGCCATCGACCGGCACTACAGCGAGGGCGCACCAAAGGAGTGGAACGAACGGTTCATCTCCCGCTACGCCACCATGCACCCCTACGAGGATTTCGCCGAGACCTTCGCGCACTATCTGCACATCAGCGACACCCTGGACACCGCCCGCGAATACGGACTCATCCCCGCGGCCGACGGCAGGTCCTTCCGGGAAACGGTGGACATCGAGTGGTTGCCGCTCGCAATCGCCCTAAACCAAATCAACCGGAGCATGGGCGAGGAGGACCTGTACCCGTTTGTGCTGTCACCGACGGTGCTGGAGAAACTGGAGTTCATCGCCGGGGTGTGCTCCGCGGCGGCGTCCCGGTAAGGGCCTCCGGGCGCGTTCTTCCGGGTGGCGTCCGCGCTCTGGCCGCCGGGCGTTCCACGGGCTTAGAGTCGGATTATGCCCACCGCGCCGGCCCCGACGCAGCGGCGCCCGCGTGGCCGCCCCGCCGCCGTCGCTCTCGCCGCGGCCCTGGCCTGCGGGCTGAGCGGCTGCGAGTACCAGTACGACGATGGCAGCCGGACGACGGCGACCGGCCCCGTGACGCCCACCGGCGGCGCGATCAGCCGTGACCCGGCGTTGAACCGCCCGGTGATGGGGGCGGAGCTTGAGCAGTGGGCCCGGGAAATCCTGCCGGCCACCACCGCGCAGATCTTCCAGTCCCGGGCCGGGCTGCTCGACGCCGGGGCGGACCGCACCGAGGCCACCGAGCGGCTCCCGGCCGGAACCTACGCCCTGTCGCTGGCGTGCCGGAGCACCCGCCGGGTGGCCTTCACCATCAGCGACAAGGAGAGCGCGCTGGTGGACCTGAGCCTGCGCTGCGGCTCCTCCCGGGTCACCGTGGTGCAGCTGGCCGCTGACTCAGTCCTGACGGTCAAGGTCGAGGCGCTTGCCCCGGCCAATTTCGCCTACCGGGTGGGGCGGTTGTGACGCCTGCTTAGTGGTGCGGTCGCCGGCGTCGCGTCGGCGTCGGCGTCGCGTCGGCGTCGGCGTCGGCGTCGCGTCTTCGCGGGCCCGCGGTCAGGCGGGGCAGCCGTCCGGGCAGCGCAGGGTGGCCGGGTCCGAGGCGCAGTCCGCGCAGTACAGGGTCAGCGTGCGGCAGCTGGGGTTGGAGCAGTTTTCGAACTTGCTGGTGGGCGCCTCGCAACGGGCGCAGCGGCCGATGGTCTTCGCCTCGTCGCTGAATTCCAGGTGCATGCGCTTGTCGAAGACGTAGAGCGAGCCTTCCCAGAGGCCGCGGTCCTTGAAAGCCTCCCCGTAGCGGACGATCCCGCCGTCGAGTTGGTAGACCTCCTTGAAGCCGCGGTTGACCATCAGGCTGGAGAGCACCTCGCAGCGGATCCCGCCCGTGCAGTAGGTGACCACGGGCTTGTCCTTGAGCGCGTCGTACTTGCCGGAATCCAGTTCGCGGATGAAGTCGTGGGTGGTCGCGACGTCGGGGACCACCGCGTCCTTGAAACGGCCGATCTCCGCCTCGAAGCCGTTCCGGCCGTCGAAAAAGACCACGTTCTCGCCGGCCTGTCTCTTCGCCTCCACGAGGGTGTGCAGTTCCTCAGGGGCCAGGTGCGTGCCGCCGCCGACGACGCCGTCCTCGTTCACCGTGAGCTCCCCGGGCGCGCCGAAGGAGACGATCTCGTCCCGGACCTTGACGCTGAGCCGGGGGAAGTCCTCGGCGCCGCCGTCGGACCACTTCACGTCGATGCCGCGGAAGCCCGGATATTCGCGGGTGGCCTTGACGTACTGCTTGACCGCCCCGATCTCGCCGCCGACGGTGGCGTTGATGCCGTCCTTGGAGATCAGGATGCGGCCGGTGAGTCCGTGTTTTTCGCAGAGGGCGCGCTGCCAGAGGCGCACCGCTTCGGGGTCGAGCACCGGGGTGAAGCCGTAAAAGAGGACGATTTTGTTCAAAGCCACGCCTTTAAGCGTACTGGGCTTTGCAGTGCGGCCACCCTGCCGGGCGTGGTCCACGCACCTCGTGACAGTGGCCCGCGGCCCTCGTAGTGCGGGGCCGGGACCCTCATCACGGGGTCCTGTGATGAGGGCGGCAGGTGCGCCCGGCCAACGTGGGAGGGGGTCCGGGACCCACTCGATTAGCGAGCCCCATCCGCGTGGCAGGACGCCCGGGACCGGGGCGGCCGCGGCGCCGGACCGACACCCGGGTCACAATTGCGTAAGCAAGCACCCGCTCCCCGGCCGGACCCTGTTGCTGGCGGCGGGGCTGGAATACTCTCATCCCATGAGTCTGGACGCGATGGTTGAAGACACCACCCACCTCCTGGAGGTCTGGGTCGCCGGCTGGGCCGGATGCCGTAGCTACGAGACCGGACGGGAGGGCCGTTTTCCCTCGGTCCTCCGCGCGGACTCGACCGGGGACTGGGAGTTTTTCGCGCACGATCCCTCCGACAACGAGTTCTCCGCCCTGGCCGCCAGGACTGCCGAGGCGCCGGCCCGGATCCTCACCATCCTCACCAACGACGTGGACCGTTACGCCGGGCTGGCCGCCCGGCACGGGCTGAACGTCACCTCCCAGTCCCAAACCATGATGGTCGTGGACATGGAAACCCAGGACGCCGAGGACCCGTGGCTGCCCGACGACGACCTCCGCTGGGTTCCCTCGACGGAGGGCGGTGTCCACCACGCCGTCGTCTACGCCGGTGACCGGGTCGCGGCCAGCGGGCGCGTGTTCGTCGCCGACCACACCGCCGTCTTCGACAAGATCGTGACCGAACCCGGTTTTCAACGCCGCGGCCTGGGCAGCTTCGTGATGCGGGCCCTCGCCGCGCAGGCGTTTGAGCATGACGTCGAGGCCGGGCTGCTGTTGGCGTCCCTGGACGGCCAGCAGCTCTACTCGCATCTGGGGTGGACGACGGTCTGCCATGTCCTGATGCTCTCCTCGTCCAACGAAGGGGCCGACCTCTCGGTGGGGTGAGCCCCTTGTGAGCCCGGGACCCGATTTGAGCCCGGGTGAAACAATGTTGGAGTGAATCCGCACGAGTCCCTGATCCCGCTGCTGGGCCGCGGCGCGGACCCGGAACAGCTCCGGCACGTGCGGACCATCCCCGCCCGCGAGGCCGTCAACGAGCCGTGGCCGGCGTGGACGCACCCGGATCTGGTGGAGGCCTACGGCCGTCTCGGCATCCACGAGCCCTACCGGCACCAGGTGCGGGCCGCCGACCTCGCCCACGGGGGCCGGCACGTGGTGATCGCCACCGGCACCGCCTCCGGGAAGTCGCTGGCGTACCAGCTCCCCGCCCTCGACGCCGTGCACCGGTCCGAGCTGCGGGTGCGCGCGGACCCCGGAAAGATCCACGACGACGGCGCCGTCGCCCTCTACCTCTCCCCCACGAAGGCGCTCGCCGCGGACCAGCTGGCCGCCATCCGGTCGCTGGGGCTCTCCACCGTCCGGGCCGAGACCTATGACGGGGACACGGACCCGTCCTCCCGCCGCTGGATCCGGGACCACGCGAACGTGATCCTGGCCAACCCGGACATGCTGCACTTCGGTATCCTCCCCAACCACGCCTGGTGGGCGCGGTTCTTCCGCCGCCTCCGCTACGTGATCGTGGACGAGGCGCACAGCTACCGCGGGGTCTTCGGCTCCCACGTCGCCAACCTGATGCGCAGGCTCCGCCGGATCTGCGCCTACTACAACTCCGGAGCGGAGGCCGGGGCCGGCACGGGCCAGTCCTGGCCGGTCTTCATCGCCGCATCCGCCACCGCCTCGGACCCCGGGACCTCGTTCGGCCGGCTGATCGGTGCGCCGGTCGAAGCGGTCGCCGAGGACTGCTCGCCGCACGGGGCGACCACGGTGGCGTTCTGGGAACCGGCGCTGACGGAACAGCGCGGCGAGAACGGGGCCCCGGCACGGCGGACCGCCGTGGCTGAAACCTCCGACCTCCTGGCGAACCTGGTCTCCTCGCGGATCAGGACGATCGCGTTCATCAAGTCCCGGCGCGGTGCCGAAACTATCGCCTCCATCACGAGACGCCTTCTCGACGAGGTCGATCCCAGCCTTCCGCAGCGCGTGGCTGCCTACCGCTCCGGGTACCTTCCGGAGGAGCGGCGCGCCCTCGAGCAGTCGCTCAGGTCCGGCGAGCTGCTGGGCGTCTCGAGCACATCCGCCCTGGAGCTCGGCATCGACATCTCAGGCCTGGATGCCGTCCTGGTGGCGGGCTGGCCCGGGACCAGGGCGTCGCTGTTCCAGCAGATCGGCAGGGCGGGCCGCGCCGGCCAGGATGCCGTCGCCGCGTTCGTGGCCAGCGATGACCCGCTTGATACCTACCTGGTGAACCACCCGGAGGCGATCTTTGACGTCTCCGTTGAGGCCACCGTCTTCGACCCGTCGAACCCCTACGTCCTGGGCCCGCATTTGTGCGCCGCCGCCGCCGAGCTGCCGCTCGGACCGGCGGAGGTCCCGCTCTTCGGACCGACGGCGGAGGGGCTCCTGGACCGCTTGGTGGCACAGGGTTATCTCCGGAAACGTCCCGCCGGCTGGTTCTGGACCCACCCGCAGAGCGCAGCCGCCATGGTGAACCTGCGGGCCGACGGCGGCGGACCTGTGAGCATCGTTGATGCCGACACCGGCTCGCTCCTGGGCACCATGGATTCGCCGCAGACGCACTACCAGGCGCACACAGGGGCGGTGTACGTCCATCAAGGCGAGAGCTACGTCGTCGAGGACCTGAATGAGGCCGAGCACTGCGTGGTGGTGCGCCGGGCCAACCCCGACTACTACACGACGGCCCGGGACATAACCCAGATCGAGGTGCTGGAGACCCAGCGAACCACACGCTGGGGAGATGTCGAGGTGCATTTCGGCGATGTGAAGGTGACGACACAGGTGGTCTCCTTTCAACGGAAGGCCCTGATCTCGAATGAGGTGCTCGGCGAGGAACCGCTGGAACTCGGGGCCCGGGACCTGTTCACCAAGGCGGTCTGGTTTGTTATGGACAACCGCTCCCTGACCGGGGCCGGGCTCATCGAGCCGCAGTTCCCTGGGTCGCTGCATGCTGCGGAGCACGCGGCCATCGGGCTGCTGCCGCTGGTGGCTTCCAGCGACCGGTGGGATATCGGCGGGGTCTCCACTGCGATCCATGCCGACACCGGAGTGCCGACGATCTTCGTCTACGACGGCCACCCGGGCGGAGCCGGCTTCGCCGAACGCGGCTACGAGAAGGCCCGCGTCTGGCTCACCGCCACCAAGGATGCGATCGAGGCCTGCGAATGCGAGTCCGGATGCCCGTCCTGCGTTCAGTCGCCCAAGTGCGGCAACAAGAACAACCCGCTCGACAAGGACGGCGCCGTTCGCCTGCTCGGCATGCTGCTGGCGGACGCCACCGACCAGATGGCCCCCGATACCGGGGGCAGCACCCCTCCGGCGGATCTGGACGGAGCCCCGCAGGCACCGGCCGTTCAGTAGCAACCGACTGGTTCCAGGGCCGGGCGGCCCAGGCGCCGCTGGTGCTTCATGGGGTGCGTTCCCCGGCGGGAGGACCCGCGCGGGCCAGGCCGGTCGCGGTCCCGAACGGTGACCGGGTGAAGAGTTCGGTGCCGACCTGGACCGTGTCCCCGCCCTCGATGCTGCAGGAGCTGATCCGGGCGTCGTTCCGGGCGGCGACCTCCGCGGCGACGGCGCAGGGCTCCCCCGGCGCCAGTCCGCGGGCGGCATCGGCGGCCGCGAGGGCGGCGAGGTCCGCCGCGGCGGCGGCCCGCGAGGCGAGGACCCCCGCCTGGGCGACCAGCCCCACTGCAGCCCCTGCCACCAGCAGCACGAACACCAAAGCGAGGGCCAGCACGGTACCGGAGCCCCGCTCGGACCCCAGGATGTGCCTCTCCGTCACGGCCACCACCGGCCTGACACGGAGGACAGAGCGACCGTGCCCTTCGGAATCCCGGGCGCGCGCCTCCGTCACGATGCCCACCGGCCCATCACGGCGGACAGCACCGACGATGCCTTCGGAACCCCGGATGCGCATCCCCGACACGAAACCCACCGGCCACGCAGATCGGACAGGGCAGGCCTCGCCGCCGTGAGCGGCCAGGGAGCCGTGGGGCTGATCGCGGTGCCAGGCGGATGCCCGGCCGTCGGTGTCCATAGTGCCGCATCGTCGCCGGTCTCCTGGCGGGCCGAGGCTCGGGCCGTCAATGGCCACGGCGCTAGCCGGCCCGCGGCGCCCCGGACCGGTCCGGTCACCGTGACGCTGAGCCACCCGCCGTCGGAGGCCACCGCCGCGCTCGCCGAGTCTCCGGCCACCTGGCGGACCACGGCGGACACGGACGCCTGGTCCTCGCCGCGGGCCAACGCCCGGGCACCGGCCCTCGCGGCCTCCTCCAGCCTCAGTTGCGTCAGTCCCGCTGCGGCCCCGGTCAAAAGCAGCCCCAGCACCAGCAGCACTGCCGGCAACGCGACGGCGAATTCGGCCGTCACGGCGCCACGTTCGCCGGGAGCAGCGGCTGGACCATGACGTCCCGGCGGTGCAGGCACGCTCCGACCCGTCGGGGCCCGGCCGTCCGGCCAGAGGGTCATGGCAGGGCCAGCGCGGTCCGGATCACGTTGAGCAGGAATCCGCGCACCTCGTCGCTGCGCATGATCAGGACCAGAAGTCCGGCGAAGCCGACGGCGGCCAAGGTCGCGATCGCGTACTCCGCGGTCGCCATTCCTGCCTCGGAACCGCGCCAGATGCTTGTCCGCCTGCGGCGAGGCGAGACGCTCCGGACGGGAGTGGCCTGCCGTGCGCCGGGATAGATTTCCCGGACCTCGGCCGACGCTGAATCTGCGGAGGCGTCCTCCGGGGCTGCGGGGATCTGTGGATGGAAGCTCATGGATAGTCCTCTCGAGTTGTCCGGCGCATCGGCCGGCTGCTTCCAATCTCCCCGCCGCGGTGACCCCTCGACAGGCCGGCGTGCGGCCAAGTGGATAACTCAGGCTGTGGAGGAACTGTCGCCCGGTGCCTGCTTCAGGGACCCGAGGGAAGCATGCCCAGCAGTACCGGAACGATGCCCAGGCAGACGAAGGCCGGGAGGGAGCACAGACCCAGCGGCACCACCAACCGCACGCCGAGGGCGGCTGCGCGGCGCTCCGCGGCCCTGAACTGCTGCCGGCGCAGCCGGGCTGCCTGCGCGTACAGCATGGCCGACGACGGCGCCCCGGTGACTGCCGCGAAACGCAACGCCTCCCGCAGGGCCTCCAGCTCGGCCGGAAGCCCCGGCGCACCCCGCCAGGCCGTGTCCCAGTCGGCACCGAGGGCCAGAGCCGCAGCCACCGGCCGCAGATGGACGCGTAACTCGGGGTCGGCTCGGCCGGCCAGAAGCTCCAGGGACCGGCCGAGGCCGGCACCGGCGTCGAGCATGGCCCCGATCAACTCCATCATCATGGCGGGATCCCGCAGGCCCCCAGTCGGTTCCGGAGGCTTTCCGCCGGCCGGATCACGGCCGCACAGCGGATCTCCCACGGCTCCGTGCCGCGCCTGGGAAAGCCACCGCCGCGGCAGCATCGCCCGGTCCAGGAGCAGGACCGTGGCGGCCACGGCGAGCAACAGGGCTACGCCAAGGCTCCCGGCGGGCGCGGTCACCAGCGGTGCCCCTCGGCGGAGCGGACCAAGCGGCCCGACCAGATCCTTCCGGCCGCTGCGAGGCCGGCACCGGCCGCCAGGCAGAGCAGGCCGAGCGGAGTTCCGAGCAATATCCCTGCCGCGTCGACTCCGAGCAGCATGGCGAGTGCGAGGCCTGCAAAAGGCAGCCACGTCAGGATGGCAGCGGTTGCCTTGGGACCGGCCAGCGCGGTCCGCCGGGCGCCGGCAGCGTCGTCGCCGGCTTCGAGGTGTGCGGCGTAGCGGGTCAGGATGTCTGACAGTGGGCATCCGCTGGCTTCGGCAATGTCGAAGCAGGCGGCCAGTTCCAGCCAGACGCCCCGCTCCGCAGACTGTCCCGCCGGTTGCCGGTGGCCCGCCGCGGTTCCCTCCTCGCGGGCCAGCCGTCGGCGGATGGCCCCGCCAATGGGAGCCCCTTGTCCGGCCGCGGCCCGGGCTGCGGACAGAAGCTTCAGCGATCCGGCGCTCAGCGTGGGCATCCCCGGTCGGCCTCCGGTCAGCGGGCGCACCCGGCGGCCGGGTGCGGGGCCAGGATGAGGGGCCGTCGGAACGGGCGCGTGGTCTGCCCCCGAGCCGGCGTCGTCATACCGTGCCCCGTGCAGGAGCCAGAGCTCGTCCCAGACACGCCCGACGGACCGCCCACCCTTGAGCAGGGCGGATAGTTGCTGCACCAGGACGGTCATGGAGGCCTCCTCGGCACCGGCGTCCCGCCGCCGATGAAGGAGCCGAAGGGCGTTCCGGACCGGGCCACTATCCGTACCGGGCACAGTCGGTCGATGCCCCGGTCCCGGCGGCGCCGATGGATCGGCGAGCGCCACACGCATCCGCCGCCGGGACGGGCGGACGGAACCACTCAGGACCCCGACGGCTAGCGCCAAGGCCACACCCAGCAACACAGTCACGGCGTCGTTCCGGGCAGGAAGAACCCCGGCTCCTGGACCTCCGCACCCTCATCAGGAACTTCCAGCGGCAAGGGGCCGGTGACCGCCGTGACCGGCAGCCCGAGCCGGGCGGCCAACGCCGGCCAGGCCGGGCCGCCCCGCACGGCGCCGTCGGCCGATTCCAGGGCGGTGGCCACCACGAGTCCGGAACCGTCGTCCCGCATCAGCCCCACCGATGCCACCTGCCGTCCGTGACGGGTCCGTTCCAGGTGCACCACCGCATCGAGGGCACTGGCGGCCTGCAGTCGGACGGCGTCCGGGCCGAGTCCGGCGAGCGCCCCGAGCGCCGTGATCCTGGCCGGCACGGCAGCGGCGGTATTCGCGTGGATGGTGCCGCCGGCTCCCGTGTGGCCGGTGTTCATGGCGGTGAGCAACTCCCGGACCTCCGCCCCGCGGCACTCTCCGACGATGAGCCGGTCGGGCCTCATCCGCAACGCCTGCCGGACCAGTTCGCCCAGGTCCACGGCACCGCCGCCCTCAATGTTGGTATGCCGCGACTCCAGGCACACGACGTGCGGATGCACCGGGTTGAGTTCCGCGGCGTCCTCGATGAGCACCAGCCGCTCCCGGGGGCTGCAGAGCCCCAAGAGAGTGGCCAGCAGCGTCGTTTTCCCGGAGCCCGTGGCGCCGCTGATCAGGAAGCTAAGCCTCCGCTCCACGATCCGCTCCAGCACGGTCCGCAGCAGCGGCCCGAACATGCCGGCCCGCCCCAGTTCGTCGAGGGAGAAGACAGTCGCGCGGCGGATCCGCACACTGAGCAGCGTTCCGGCGGTGGAAATGGGCGGCAAAACCGCGTGCACCCGGAATCCACCCTCCAGCCGGACGTCGACGCACGGGGAACTGTCATCGAGCCGTCGCCCGCCGGCAGCCACCAGCCGCGCCGCCAGCGCACGGACCTGTGCCTCGCCAGTGAAGGTCACCGGTGCGCGTTCCAGGCCCCGGCCGCGGTCCAACCAGACGGAGGTCGGCCCGTTCACGAAGATGTCGGTCACCAGCGGGTCCCTCACCAGCGGTTGCAGCGGGCCGAGCCCGGTCAGCTCCGCGCTGATGGTTTCCACGGCGGCCAACGAGCCGGCGGTGCCCAGCAACCGTCCGCTCGCCTGAACGGCGGCCGCCACCCGGGAAGCGGTGACCGGTCCGGCGTCGGCCAGGACCGAGGTCCGGACGGCCTCGAGCAGCCCCGCATCGGGGCCGGGGCTGACCTCCCGCTGCCGCCGTTGTCCAAGGCTTGGCGCGTCCACCGGACCAGCCGCGGCGTGGGCGCTCACGGGACCGCCGCGCTCGCAGCATCCAGGGCCGCCGCGGCAAACCGCTGCACGCTGCGCCGGTTCCCGGTCTCCAACAGCCGGCCGAGCTCGGTGGCGGCGGCGATCCCGCGGATTTCGGGCAACACGCCCGCCACCGGCAGCCCGACGCATTCCGCCAGCAGCTGCTCGTCGACGGCGACGCCGGGACGGTTGCGGACCACCAGGGAGGTCTCCACCGGCGGCAGCTCGGGAACGAGCCGGGCCGCGGCCACGGCGGCGCGCAGCTGGGCCGGCAGAACGACGAGGAGCCTGTCGCACTCCCAACCAAACGCCCGCAGCGCCTCCCGTCCGCGGCCGGTATCCACCACCACGAGCTCATAGCCGCGCCGGGCCGCGTCCAGCACCACCGCCGCCGCGGCGGGACCGAGCGCCGGGCCCGGTTGCCGGTTCCCGGGCCACGACAGGAAGGAGAAACCCCCAATGACCGGCAGGGCGCTGTGCAGCGTGGCCGGGTCGATACTCCCGCTGGCATCCGTGAGGTCGGGCCAGCGGAGGCCGGGTTCCTCCTCGGCGGCCAGCGCCAGCTCCAGACCACCGCCCCAGGGGTCGCCGTCGACCAGCAGTACCCGGACGCCCTGGCGAGCGGCTTCCTGGGCCAGCCAGACCGCCGTCGTGGTCGCGCCAGCGCCTCCGCATCCGCCGACGATGCCGAGGACGTGACCGCCCGGCTCTTCGCTCCCGGAACGGCTGAGGTATTCGGCCAGCCACGGGCCGCCCTCGGGGAGCACCGCGACGCGTTCGGCTCCCACGGCGGCGGCCAGGCGCCAGAGCCCGTCACCGTCACCGCTCAATCCAACGACGACGGCGGGTGCGCGCCGCCGGTAGGGCAGCTCCGTGATGTCACCGCCCACCAATACGGCTCCGGCCACGGCCCAGTAGACCGCTGCCTCCTCGACGCCGGCGACGCAGGTCAGCTGCCGCCCGGTAACCGCCACGATGCGCTCGATCTCCAGGCGCAGCGGCTCGGACGCGGTCACCAGCAACGTTTCGGCGGCGCCGCCGACCTCTTGGGCGTCCGGCAGCCACCGGGGCTCCCCCGGACCCGCCCTCCGGCCGCCGGCGCCGGTGCCCTGCCACGGCGGGCCGGGAAGCGGCACCCCGGCCGTCGGCCGTTCCGGAGGGACACTCCTCAGCTCATGCCTGTTCATGGGTCCACCATCCCCACCAGCGCGACGGAAGGTGAGCCGCGGACGCTCTTATGTGGACAACCGGGTGCTATGTGGAGAACTGGCCACACCGCCGTGACCGGACGGGGCCCGACCACAGGGCAGAATTGATCCCATGCATGTGCTGCTCGCCGCCCACCCCGACGGCGCAGCCCTCCAACGCCTCACCCCGGACGGCGCCCCGGATCCCGCCGCGCCCGACATCCGCGTGGTGCCCGCCGCCGACCTGCCCGGCGTCGTCCGCACCCTGGAACGGCAGCGGCCCCGCTGGATCTGGCTCCGCACCCAAGACTGGTACCCGTCGCTGCTGGCCGCCGGCGTCGACGTCGAACGCTGCTACGACCTGACCCTGTGCGGGGCCATCCTCGCCCACGCCGAATTCACCGCCGGGACGCCCTATGCGCGCGCGGCCGAAAAACTTACCCAGGATGGGGACGAGCAGCAGCCGCCCCGGATGCTGCAACCTCCGCCCCCGCCGGCGGATCAGGGCGCCCTCTTCGATGATCTGCTGCCCGCCGCCTCGCCCCGGCATTCCCCCGAGCAGCTTCGAATCGAATACGCCGCCCAGCAGGAAGCCCTGGCCGGTGCCCCGGACCGCGGCGACCGGCAGAAACAGCGCCTGCAGCTCCTCCTCGCGGCCGAATCCGCCGCCGCGATGATCGCCGCGGAAATGCAGCACGCGGGGGTGCCCTGGCGCGAGGAATTGCACGAACAGATCCTCGCTGACTTCCTGGGGCCCCGTCCCGCCCCGGGACACCGGCCGGCCAAGCTCGAGGCCCTGACCGTCGAACTGCGCACCCTCCTGCAGTCGCCCGCCCTGAACCCGGACTCTCCGCAGGACCTCATGCGGGCCCTTCACCGCAACGGCATCGAGGTCAAGAGCACCCGGCAATGGGAATTGAAGGAGGCGAAGCACCCGGCGATCGGGCCCCTGCTGGAATACAAGAAGCTGGCCCGGCTGTACACGGCGAACGGCTGGGCCTGGCTGGACGCCTGGGTCTCCGGCAGCCGCTTCCGGCCCGAGTATGTCGTGGGCGGCGTCGTATCCGGGCGCTGGGCCTCGCGCGGCGGCGGAGCGCTGCAGATCCCGCGGCAGATCCGCGGCGCCGTCCACGCCGACCCCGGCCATAAACTGATCGTCGCGGACGCCTCCCAGCTGGAACCGCGAGTACTGGTGGCGCTCGCCCAGGACGCCCGGATGGCCGACGCCGCGCGGGACAAGGACCTCTACGCGGGCATCGCGGCGCAGGGGTTCGGCGGCGACCGGGCCAAGGCGAAAGTGGCCCTGCTGGGCGCGATCTACGGGGCCACCTCGGGCGAATCGGGACGGCTGATGCCGCAGCTGGCCAGGACCTACCCGCAGGCGGTGGGGTTCGTCGAACAGGCCGCCCGCGACGGCGAGGCGGGCCGGACCGTGACCACGCGCCTTGGCCGCAGCAGCCCGCCGCCGTCCGAGCGGTGGCTGCGCAGCCAGCGCTCCGCCTCCGCGGAGGAGCAGCGCCGCGCCGAGTCCCTGGCCCGTTCCCGCGGCCGGTTCACCCGCAACTTCGTCGTGCAAGGCTCGGCGGCGGACTGGGCGGCCTGCTGGCTGGCGGAACTACGACGGCGGCTGCGCACCCTGCGCGCCGTCGGCGGTCCCGTGGGGGAACTGGTTTTCTTCCTCCACGACGAGGTTATGGTGCACTGCCCGGACAACGCCGTCGAGGCCTGCACCCGTGCCATCGAGGAATCAGCTACCGCGGCCAAGGACCTGTTGTTCGGTCCGATCCCGGTCGAGTTCCCGGTGAGCGTCGCCGTCGTCGACTCCTACGACAACGCCAAGTAACGCCCGCACGCCAACGCCCCGCTCCCCCGGGACCCGCTGCGTAACGTACCCGGCGGTAGCGTTGCAGCGCCGGTCGGGGCCTTGTTACGTTCACAAAGTCCCCCGTCGACACCCGGCCCTCCGGCCGGGCGCGCGGAAGGGACCACTTGGTGATGCAGGCAGGAAACGAGGGGACAGCAACGTGGCTGGCACATTCGAAATCGCGGCGGCAGGAAACGAGTCGTACTACTTCACGCTGACTGCGCCGGACGGCACCGTCGTCGCCGTTTCGCCGCTGTACAACAGCCTGCGGGGAGCCGCCGCCGGGATCACCGCGGTGCGGGAAAATGCCGCCACCGGACTGGTGGTGGACAAGTCCGCGACGCCTGTTTAGGCGTCCACCCCGTGCAGGCGGGTCCGGTCCCACGGGACGGACCAGCCCAGCTGGTCGAAGAGCTGGTTCAGGATCATCCCGGTGAATCCCCAGACCACCACGCCATTGACGGCGAAGGCGGGGCTCTTGAACGTCTGCCCGGCGCGGGTGACGGTGGCCATGATCCGGTTGTCCGGATCCAGCAGGTCCCGCACCGGCACCCGGAACACCTGCGACGACTCGCCGTAGTCCACCACGCGCACCGGGGACGGCGAAGCCCACCAGCCCAGAACCGGCGTGACCAGGAAGTTCCCGCGCGGCAGGGCCAGCTCCGGCATGATGCCCAGGACCTCGACGCCGGCGGGAT
The DNA here is from genome assembly GCF_040702285.1 of Arthrobacter sp. NPDC080086. Classification (NCBI taxonomy): domain Bacteria; kingdom Bacillati; phylum Actinomycetota; class Actinomycetes; order Micrococcales; family Micrococcaceae; genus Arthrobacter; species Arthrobacter sp. NPDC080086. The sequence goes on along the minus strand of NZ_JBFBKP010000091.1, from coordinate 1,475 downwards.
CCAGGCCGGTCTCCTCCTCGGCCTCCCGGAGCGCGGCCTCCGTCACCGTCTCGCCGGGGTCGATGCCGCCGCCCGGGAAGGCCACCTGGCCCGGGTGGTCATCCAGCGTCTGGGCGCGCTGCAGCAGCAGGACGTCCAGGTCGGCGGGGGCCAGCAGTTTGAGGGAGGCGGCCGGGACGTCGTCGAGGGACCCGAACAGCATCAAAACCGCGGCGCGCCGCACCCGCTCCCCCGCGGACACGGAGAGCTCGCGCCAGCGCGGGTCCGGCGGCGGCGCGGTTCCGGCCTCGACGGCGGCTACCAGGTCGATCAGGTCCTGCCGGGCCGTCATGGCGTCCTCCGCTGCGATTCCATCCGGATTTCCGCGGCCCGGTGGGTTTCGGCGAGCAGCTTCCCCAGCAGCTCCTCCTGACCAGGTGCCAGCTCATACTTGAGGAGTTTGCGGGCCTTCTCCGGATCCGTTTCGCCGGCGCCGTAGCTGGGGCACCAGTTGGCCACGGCGCAGGCACCGCATGCGGGTTTGCGGGAGTGGCAGACGCGCCGGCCGTGGAAGACGACGCGGTGCGAGAGCATGGTCCAGTCCCGGGGTTCGAACAGTTCGGCGACGTCGGATTCGACCTTGACGGGGTCGTCCGAGTCGGTCCACCCGAAGCGGCGGGCCAGGCGGCCGAAGTGCGTATCCACGGTGATTCCGGGGATTCCGAAGGCGTTTCCGAGGACCACGTTGGCGGTTTTCCGGCCGACGCCGGGAAGCGTCACCAGGTCCTCGAGCCGGCCGGGCACCTCGCCGTCGAACTCGTCGACGAGCCTGGTGCCCAGCGCCATCAGGCTCCGCGCCTTGGCCCGGAAGAATCCGGTGGGTTTGATGATCGCTTCCAGTTCGGCCGGTTCGGCCTCGGCCAGGCTGCGCGCGTCCGGGTAGCGGGCGAAGAGCAACGGCGTGATCTGGTTAACGGTCACGTCCGTGGTCTGGGCGGAGAGCACTGTCGCGACCACGAGTTCGAACGGGCTGCGGAAGTCCAGTTCGGCGTGGGCGTAGGGGTACTGCTCGGCCAGCGCGCGGTTGATGCGGCGGGCCCGGCGCTTGAGCGCCAGCATGCTCTCGCCGGAGGCACCCCGGGGCACACCGGCCGCCCCGGTGCCCGCCCCGGCCGCCGTCTGCTTCCCCGCCCTGCTGGCCACGGCGGGTCTAGCCGCGCTCGATGTTGCTGAGGTCCCGGAGCACTCCGACGCGTCCGTCCGTGTGCTGGACGAGGAATTCATGGCCGCGGTCTTCGAGCGCCAGAACCCAGCCGCCGGGCTCGACCACGAAGGACGGGGTCCCGGTGCGCTCATCGACGGCGGTGCGTGGCTGGGCGACGGCGAACCAGAAGGCCTCGTAGGCGGGCTGGGCGCTTCCCTGCTCCGGACGGCTGGCCGGGTCGACCGTGGCACCGATGGGTTCCTGCTGGCGGACCTGCGGCGTGAGGGCGGTC
>NZ_JBFBKP010000090.1:0-15900 GCF_040702285.1 Arthrobacter sp. NPDC080086 | reverse complement strand
TATACTTTTTTTTACTAAAACACTACCCCTCCTCCTCTCAATATCTACAAATACCACACTGCGCCACTCCCCCTACCTCCTTCTTCTGTCCGTGCGCTCACCCCCGGGTCCCGCGCCCGGCGCGTGAACGCGGCGTCTAGCGGCCGTACGGGTTCTGGCCGTACGGGTTGGCGAACGGCTGCTGCTTCTTGAAGTACGGGGCGACGGCGGGCATGTACAGGATGACGATGCCGGCGACGCCGAGGACCACGGCCAGCGTGCCGAGGCTGAGCGGGAACAGGCTCAGCAGCGACAGGGCCGCCAGCACGGTGCCGAGGATGCGGGCCCAGTTCCGGCCCTTCCGGACGTTCAGGGCCACCAGGGCGTACAGGCCGGCGCTGATCACGGCGAAGACGATGATGCTGACCATCACCGCGCCCTTGATGCTGTCGTAGCTGATGTCCGCGCCGCCGGCGGCCATCTGCTGCTCGACCGTGCTACGCATCGCGGGGTTGTCCAGGGTACCGAGCGCCAGGAGCAGCGAGATCACCCAGACGACGCCGGAGGCCACCAGCAGCCAGAAGGCGGTGTTGAGCAGCTGCGGCTGGCCCGCGGCTGACTGCTGCGGCTGCTCGGACGGGTACCCGTACGGCGAGGGGCCCTGGGTGTATGCCGGGGGCTGCTGGCCATACTGCGGCTGGCCGTACTGGGAGCCGTTCTGCCCATACTGAGGCGCCTGCTGGCCGTACTGGGGTGCCTGCTGGCCATACTGCGGCGCATTCTGGCCATACTGGGGTGCCTGCTGGCCATACTGCGGCGCGTTCTGGCCGTACTGCGGCTGCTGCCCGTACTGGGGTGTGCCGGACTCGTGCCCGTCAGGGCTGGAGGGCTCGACTGGCGGGTTGGTCATGGCGGTCCTCTGCATTTGAAGGCGAACTGCCGGGATCAGCGCCTAGACCCTGCCCCCAGCGTGGATAGTCCCACCGTACCCCGACCGCGCGCCGTTGTGGGGGAACGGATGCCGCGCACTTCCCGTGAAATACGGCGGCCTCAGGTCCGGGACTTGCCGGCTTCGAACCAGGCCTGGGCCGCCGGCAGCCACATCAGCACCGTGGCAGCGAGGCAGATGACGAAGCTGGGCCAGCTCCCGCCCCCGGCCAACCCGGTACTGACGGCGGCCAGCAGGAGGCTCACACCGGCGGCGACGGTCAGGGCGTACCGGGCCCACTCCCGGCCCTCCTTCATCTTCATGGCCAGCGTCACCTGGGCCGCCGCGAGGGCGAGGGCGATCAGCACCAGAAGCAGCAGCAGGATGCCGGGACCGGGGGAGACGACGAAGAGGACCAACCCGCCAAAGAGCCCGACGACGCCGGCCAGCAGCCCGAGGAGGCCGCCGGCCACCCAAATCCAGTACGAAATCCTCAGTGGAACGGGCATCGGCGGGACCATGAACATTCCCGCGTAACCGCCCACCGGCAGAACCTCACGGAAGTTCCGGGGATGGTCTGCAGGCCACGCGAACCGGTTGGCGCCTGGCTTGGGTGGCTCGGGAAGGTCGCCGGTGGTGCTCATGAATTTCACTGTAGACGGACCCGCTGACGGTTTCGAGCCGCCACCCGGGGGCCGCCCCAATGAGCGAATGCCCCGCATCATCCTAAGAGGTGCGGGGCATTCGAGGGGCCGGCCGCGGTGGCCGGAAGTGCCCGGCGCTGCCGGGGTGTGCAGACTAGGCTGCGGGGGCGATGAAGGCCAGTTCCAGGTTGATGGCGACCTTGTCGCTGACCAGCACGCCGCCGGCTTCGAGCACGGCGTTCCAGGTCAGGCCGAAGTCCTTGCGGCTGATGGTCGTCTCGGCGGTCAGGCCGGCGCGGGTGTTGCCGAAGGGATCGACGGCCACGCCGTTGAGCTCGGTCTCGAGGGTGACGGGGCGGGTGATGCCCTTGATGGTCAGGTCGCCCTGCAGCTCGTAGGCGTCGCCTTTCTCGACAATGCCGTTGGAGACGAAGGAGATCTCCGGGAACTTCTCGACGTCGAAGAAGTCTTCGCCGCGGACGTGGCCGTCGCGGTTGGCGTCGCCGGAGTCGAAGCTGGCGGTCTTGATGGTGGCGTTGACCTTGGAGTCGGCGACGTTCTCGGAGAGGTCGAGAGTGGCGTCGGCTTCCTTGAACTGGCCGCGGACCTTGCTGATGCCCGCGTGGCGGACGGTGAAGCCGATCTCGCTGTGCGAGTTGTCGAGGGTCCAGGTGCCGGCGGTGAGGTTAGCGGGAAGTGCCATGGTGGTTCTCCTTGAGTAAGTGATTCGTTCGGATCGTTGTCTGATCGTCGGTCGCGGCCTCATTGGTTGAAGTCTCAACTAACTGCTTCACCCAGTATAAACATGCATTTGCATCTTTTATTCCACCTGCGGGGAACATTTCGGAAAAAACTTGAGTTCTACTCCTCGTAGAAGATTTCGTCATTGCCCCTGCCCTTTGAGAAACTGGTACACATGCCCCACGCGACTGTTCATCTGCTCCGCCATGGCGAGGTCCATAATCCCGACGGCGTCCTCTACGGCAGGCTCCCGGAATTCCACCTCTCCCAGCTGGGCCGGGAGATGGCGCAGACCGTCGCGGACCACTTCAGCCGCCGCGTCGCCGAGGGCGCCAACATCGTGCACCTGGCGGCGTCGCCGCTGACCCGGGCGCAGGAGACGGCGCAGCCGATCTCGCAGGCACTGGGCCTGCCGATCGCCACCGAGGGACGCATTATCGAGGCGGCCAATTACTTCGAGGGGATGCAGGTGTCCCGCTCCGAGATCCTCAAGCCCCGGCACTGGCCCATGCTCCGCAACCCGCTCCGCCCCTCCTGGGGAGAGCCATACCAGGAGCAGGCCACCCGCGTCCGCGCCGCCGTCCAGGACGCCCGGCTCAAGGCCATAGAACTCGGCGGTGAGGACGCCCAGGCCATCCTGGTCAGCCACCAGCTGCCCATCTGGGCCACGCGCCTGAGTGCCGAAGGCCGCCGCTTGTGGCACGATCCCCGCAAGCGCGAATGCACCCTGACGTCCGTGACCTCCCTCGTGTTCAACGACGACGGCACGCTGCTGCGCGTGGACTACAGCGAACCCGCCGCCGCCCTGCTTCCGGGCGCGTCGAGCACGCCGGGAGCCTGAGCATGGAGACGACGAACGTCCGCGTCACCCGGCGCGGCCTCCTCGCCGCCGGCGGTGCGGGCCTGGCTACGGTACTGGGCCTGACCGGCTGCGCCCAGGAAGACGACCTGGCCAAGCAGGCCAAAGCCGGGGACAACAAGAACTACGTTGCCGGCGACGGCTCCGTCACCGAATTCGCAGCCGCGGACCGCAAGAAGCCGGTGGACCTCAAGGGCACCCTCTTCGACGGCACCACCGTCACCGCCGCGCAGTTCCAGGGCAAGGTCACCGTCCTGAACTTCTGGTTCGCCGCCTGCGCCCCCTGCCGGGTGGAGGCACCCTCGCTGGAGGCCCTGCACCAGGAGTTCAAGGACCAGGGCGTGCAGTTCTACGGCGTCAACCTCCGCGACGAGAAGGCGACGGCGGACGCGTTCGACAAGACCTTCAACCTGACCTACCCGAGCTTCAACGACAAGGACGGGGCGGTCCTGCTGGCCGTCTCCGGCCTGGTTCCGCCCGGCGCCGTCCCCACCACCCTGGTTCTCGACAAGCAGGGCCGGGTGGCCTCCCGCGTGCTCGGAGAAATCGAGAAGGGCACCCTGAAGTCCCTCATCGCCGCGGCCGTGGCCGAGTGAGCCGGGAGCTGCCGCCGTGAACAGTCCCTTCGCCGAAGCCATCCTCAACGGATCCCTCCTGCTTGCCATCCCGGTGGCCCTGCTGGCCGGGTTCGTGTCCTTTCTGTCCCCCTGCGTGCTGCCGCTGGTGCCCGGCTACCTCGGTTACGTGACCGGGCTGACCGGCGTCGACCTGCAGAAACAGCGCCGGGGAAGGATGCTGGCCGGGATCGGGCTCTTCGTGCTGGGCTTCTCGGTCATCTTTGTCCTGCTCGGCGGGGCGTTCGGCCAGCTCGGCACGTTGATCACCGGATCCCAGAACGGCTGGATCACCCAGCTGCTCGGCATCCTGGTGATCATCATGGGCGTGGTCTTCCTGGGCGGATTCTCCTGGCTGCAGCGTGACGCCAAGATCCACGCCAAGCCGCCGGCCGGGCTCTGGGGAGCGCCGCTCCTGGGCGTCACCTTCGGCCTCGGCTGGGCACCGTGCATTGGCCCCACCTACTCCGCCGTCCAGCTCCTGAGCCTCTCCGGCGGTTCCTCCGCTGCCAAGGGCGCCCTGCTGGCCTTCGTCTACAGCCTGGGCCTGGGCATCCCGTTCCTGCTGATCGCCCTGGCCGTGCGCCGCGGCGTCGGCGTCATGTCCTTTTTCCGCAAGCACCGGCTCGCCATCCAGCGCACCGGGGGCGGCATCCTGATAGCGCTGGGGCTGCTGATGGCCACCGGCGTGTGGGGTGCCTGGGTGTCCGGCCTGCAGTACTGGTTCCAAACCGATGTGAAGTTGCCGATCTGATGAGCGAGCGAGTGAACGAACAAACGAAAACCACGCCGGACGGCAAGAGCGGCACCACCACCAAGCCCCGGAAGAAGGCCGTCTCCTCGGCCAAGTCCGAGGCGGTGCTGCCCACGCTGGGCCCGCTGGGCATGCTCCGCTGGGCCTGGACCCAGCTGACCAGCATGCGCACCGCGCTGTTCCTGCTGCTGCTCCTCGCCGTCGCCGCCGTCCCCGGGTCCCTCTTCCCGCAGCGGCCGGCCAACCCCGCGATCGTCACGCAGTACATCAAGGACCACCCCGACTACGGCAAGCTGCTCGACTCGCTGCAGCTCTACGACGTGTACTCCTCGGCCTGGTTCTCCGCGATCTACCTGCTGCTGTTCATCTCGCTGATCGGCTGCGTGGTGCCGCGCGCCATCGTCCACTACAAGGCGATGCGCTCCCAGCCCCCGCGCACCCCGGCCCGGCTGTCCCGACTGCCCGAATACGGCACCCTGATCATCCCCGCCGACGCCGGGATCCCGGCGTCGCGGGCCATCGAGGATGCCGCGGCGCTCCTGAAGAAGCGCGGCTACCGCGTGGAGGTCAGGGACCGCGACGGCGAACGGCCCTCCGTTGGGGCCGAACGCGGCCTGTTCAAGGAAGTCGGCAACCTGGTCTTCCACACCGCCCTGATCGGCGTGCTGGTTTCCGTCGCGGCCGGCGGCCTCTTCGGCTACAGCGGCCAGCGGATCCTGGTGGAGGGCGATACCTTCGTCAACACCCTGGTGGGCTACGACCAGTTCAGCCCCGGTACCAACTTCCAGTCCAGCCAGCTGCAGCCGTACTCGATCCAGCTGGACAAGTTCCAGATCACCTTCGACCGCGAGTCCAAGGGCAAGTTCGGCCAGCCGATCGACTTCAAGGCCGACGTCACCACCAAGGAAACCCCGGACTCGCCGGCCAAGCAGGAGGTGCTGAAGGTCAACGACCCGCTCAGCCTCGGCGGCACCAGCGTCTACCTCACCGGTAACGGCTACGCCCCCGTGGTCACCGTCCGCGACGGTGCCGGCAACATCGCCATGCAGGGCCCGGTAGTGGCCAAGCTGCAGGGCGACAACTACTACTCCTCCGTGGTCATCAAGGTCCCGGACGCCAAGCCGGACCAGCTCGCGTTCGCCGGGTTCTTCCTGCCCACCGCCTTCATCACCCCCGAGGGCGTCTCCTTCAGTGGGGACCCTGAGCTGTTCAACCCGCAATTGACGCTGAACTCCTACTACGGCGACCTGGGCCTGAACGACGGCGCCCCGCAGAACGTCTTCGAGCTCGACGTCAAGAAACTGACCCCGCTGAACGCCCGCAACCTGCCCACCAAGGGCATCGTGCTGACCCCCGGGGCCACGCAGACCCTCCCGGACGGCAAGGGCTCCATCACGTTCGACGGCGTCAAGCGCTACGTCGGCGTCGACATCCACCACAACCCCGGTCAGGCCTCCGCCCTGGCGTTCGCCCTGATCGCTGTCGCCGGCCTGGTGACCTCGCTCTACGTCAACCGGCGCCGGGCCTGGGTCCGCACCGGAACGCACCCGGACGGCCGGACCATGGTCGAATACGGCCTGCTGGCCCGCGGCGAGGACCACCGCCTGGCCGGCGAAGCTGCCGCGATCCGCGCCATGCTCGCCGCCGCCTGGCCGCTGGACGAGGAACCTGACTCCGCGAAGGGTCCCGGCGACGGGGCCACGGCCTCCCAGCCCGCTCCCAGCACCATGGCGGATAATGGCCGGGCGGAGACCGTGCTGCCCGGCGCCGAGGGCGAACAAGCCCCGGAGGACGCCGCCGCAGACGCCACCCAGCCCACACCCGGCTCTACCGAGTCAAAGAAGGATCAGTAATGTTCCCCATCAACGAAACCATGGGCCAGTACAGCGAGCTCTTCATGCTCCTGGCGGCCGGTACGTACACGGTCGCGTTCATCGCCTTCGCCTGGGACCTGGCTAAGAGCAGCAAGATGCTCCGTGCCGTGGACCAGAAAGCGGCCGAGCTGTCCGCTGCCGAGCGCTCAACGGCCGAGTCCGCGCGCGTCCCGGTCGGCGCCGGGGTCGGTGCCGCCGGTGGCAGCTCTGACGCCCCCCGCCTGGCCGGTCCCGCCGACCGGGCGGAGCGGCCGACGTCCTCCGCCGCGGGAGCCGCCGCCGACGGTGCCGGTCTGACCGCCGACGGCGGCATGCGTTACGGCTCCGAGCGCCGGGTGCCCGCCCGCGTCGCCGTCGCCCTGGCCGTGCTCGGTGCAGCCATCCACGCCGCCGGCGTCATCACCCGCGGCTTCGGCGCCGGCCGAGTGCCGTGGGGCAACATGTACGAATTCCTCACCACCGGTGCGTTCGTGGCCGTGGCAGTGTTCCTGCTGGTGCTTATCCGCCGCGACCTGCGCTTCCTGGGTACCTTCGTGATCGGCCTGGCCATCATCATGCTGGTGGCCGCCTCCGTGGCCTTCTGGACCCCCGTGGGACACCTGGTGCCGGCACTGCAGAGCTACTGGCTGCTGATCCACGTGTCCATCGCGGTGCTGTCCTCGGCGCTGTTCACCCTGACCTTCGCGATGTCCGCCCTGCAGCTGGTGCAGTCGCACCGGCAGAAGACCGTGGCTGCCGGCGGCAAGGACAAGCTGGGCTTCATGCGGCTGGTCCCGAACGCCCTTTCCCTGGAGAACCTCTCCTACCGGATCAACGCCATCGCCTTCGTCGGCTGGACCTTCACCCTGATGTTCGGCGCGATCTGGGCCGAGAAGGCCTGGGGCCGGTTCTGGGGCTGGGACACCAAGGAAGTCTGGACCTTTGTGATCTGGGTGGTCTACGCCGGATACCTGCACGCCCGCGCCACCCGCGGCTGGACCGGTACCCGCGCGGCCTGGCTCTCGATCGTCGGCTACCTGTGCGTGGTCTTCAACTTCACCATCGTGAACCAGTTCTTCAACGGCCTGCACTCCTACTCGGGACTGTAAGGCCGGGGCCAACTTTGGGGCGCTGGTCCCGGTCTCTCGGGCCGACCCGCTAATCTATCCGTTTGCCAGAAATGGCCGCTAAGCCACAGCGCTTAGCGGCCATTTCTGTCAGATGGGCGGTCTGTCAGCTGGGCGGCCTCTCCCCGGACGTGCTCTGCTCCTCGGGGGGTGCGGCGTCCATCCGCGGTCCAGCAGGGCCGCCCGCACGCGGGTGACCGCCGTCGGCTCCAGCCCCGGAGCGAACGGGGTCAGGTCCCACTGGGTCAGCACCACCACCCGCCAGCCGGCGTCCCGGGCCCGCTCGTCCCGGAAGATATCGCTGCGGCATTGGCGGGGTCCGGCATGGTGTCCGCCGTCGTACTGGACCGCCACCTTCTCCCGTTCGTAAGACATGTCAGGGTCTTGGATCCAGCCGCCCGTCTCGTCCAGCATCGGGACGTTGATTCCGGGCTCCGGCAGCCCATAGCTGAGCAACAGGAGCCGGAGCTCCGTTTCCTTGGGGGAGTCCGTGCCTTGCCGCATCAGTGCCCTCGCCCGGGTGGCTTTCCGGTAGCCGGCCTTCCCGGCCCGCGTCTGAAGGTAGGCGTCCACGGCCTGCAGGGTGGACAGCGGGTTGCGGCGCCTAAGCAGAAAGTCCCCGGCGATCACCAGGTCGTCGAGGCTCAGGCTGCCGGCGAGGTCGAACCAGGTCCGCAGTGGTGAGGTGCAGCGGATGTGCGCGCCCGTGACAATTTTGTCGGGCGCCAGAAGTTGCTGATGGCCTACGACGTTCCTGCGCCGCACTGCCCGACGCCCGGGCTGGCTCGTCAGATGGACGACGGCGGTGCCGGCGGACGCTAACGGCAGAGGGAACCCCCACAGGAGTGCCGCCGAGAGATGGCTCACGACGGCGTCGGTGACCGTGGCCAGAGCGCGGGCCCGGCTGAGGAGCGTGTCCGGGTCGGTGCTGTCCTTCCGAACGCCGTGACAGGGGCTGACAAGATCCCGTGCCCGGGTCCGGCCGCGGCTTACCGCCGCCGCCCGGGCCTCGGCCGTGCTGAAGGGCCGGTGTAGTAGCTGCGGGGGGAGCTCGCTGGGTGGGCGCATGAAGGTCATTCTGCGCCGGTTGGAGCGGGGCAGGTGGGTTGTCCACAGGTGACCCGGGGTGTGGGGGAGGAGTGGTCCGCGTCGGACCGGCCGAGGGGGCCGGTAGCAGGACCGGCGGATCCGGGGCCGAGACGCTAGGCCGGAGACGCTCCTGGCGGCGCCGGTTTGCCAGAGATGGCTGTTCTGAGGCTGCTTGAGCGACCGTTTGCGGCAAGTGGCCGCGGCAGGTGGCCCTGGCGGACGTCAGCAAGTTCGTGCGGGGGGCGAGGAGCGGGGTACAGAGGGGGCGATTCAGCGGGGAGGAGCTACTTGACCTCGTCCGTGCCCGAGGCGGGATCACCGCTGCCGTGGGCCTCTCCGGACCCGGAGTCGCCGCGCAGGTCCCGTTCCCGGGCCTCAAGGTCGTCCTTGAGCTTCTTCAGCCGGTCCGCCTCCGCCTGGTTGCGCCGGCGCACCTCCAGGTTGCGGAGGAACTCGGGGTCGTCATCCGGGGCGGTGGGGTGGCGGTACGTCGCGGGAGCCGGCCCGGCGTTGCCGCGGGGACGCCCGATCAGGAACCAGAGCACGGCACCGAGCACCGGGAGGACGATCTGGACCGCGATCCACGCGGGCTTGGAAATACCCTTCACGTCGCGGGCGTCCGTGCGGATCAGGTCGATCAGTCCGTAGACAAAGACCACCAAAACAATGATTGGTACCACCACGCGGAGCATACTTTCAGTCTAGCCGCCGCCCGGCCGTTCGGCGGCGGGGCCAGGGCACGGAGCAATAACACTCTGCCGCGGCCCTCCAGTGGAACAACCGGCCGCGGACCGACGGGTCCGGGACGGCTAAACTGGGACCGTGGCTTTCCTGAAATACTCCCTGATCCGCCTGGTGCTGTTCGCGCCGCTCTTTGCGCTCTTCGTCTACCTGCAGCTTGGCTGGCTGCTGGCCGCGCTCTGCGCCGGGATGATGGCGTTCGCGATCAGCTTCCTGTTCTTCCAGAAGCAGCGCGACCAGGCCACCGCGTCGCTGCACAACCGGTTCTCCGGCAAGGCCAAGCCGCTGCGCACCGCGGGCGAGGTTGACGACGCCGAGGCCGAGGACCGCCTGGTCGAGGCCCACCCGGACGTCACGGTCCGCACCGAGCGCCACAAGGACTCCGAGGAGTCCTGACCCATTGAGCCGGCCCGCAATCCTCGTGAGCGGACCGGCAGCCGGGAGGACCGGCCGCCCCAGTGGCGCCGCCTAGAAACCGTGGCTGAGGACCAGTCCGATGGAGAACAGCGCCGCGTAGCCGAGGTTGATCAGGCCGGTCTGCTTCAGGACCGGGATCAGGCTCTTGCGGCGCCGGCCGGCGATCATCAGCCAGGACGGCATCAGGCTGGCCGGGATCAGCAGCAGCACGATCAGCATCCACGGCTTCGCCGGCGCCAGCACAATCACCAGCAGGATGGCGACGGCCAGCATCAGCACGTAGCTTTCCCGGGCGTGCTTGTCGCCCAGACGCACGGCGAGGGTCTTCTTGCCCGCCACCGTGTCCGTGGGGATGTCCCGGACGTTGTTGGCCATCAGCAGCGCGCAGGCGATCAGGCCGGTGCCGATCGCGCCGATGACCGCCGCGAGGCTGACCTGACCGGCCTGCGTGTAGGTGGTGCCGAGGGTGGCCACCAGGCCGAAGAAGACGAAGACGAACAGGTCGCCGAGACCCAGGTACCCGTAGGGGTTCTTGCCGCCGGTGTAGCCCCAGGCGGCCAGGACGCAGCCCACGCCCACCAGGATCAGCCACCACGCCTGCGTGATGATCACGAGCACCAGCCCGAACAGCATGGCCAGTCCGAAGGCCCCGAAGGCCGCCCGCTTCACCAGCGACGGTTCCGCGGCGCCGGATCCCACCAGCCGGAGCGGGCCCACCCGGTCCTCGTCGGTGCCGCGAATGCCATCGGAGTAGTCGTTCGCGAAGTTCACGCCGATCTGCAGGAACAGCGCCACCAGGGCCGCCAGCAGGGCGTTTACCGGACGGAACGCGTCCATCTCGTAGGCGGCGGCCGACCCGATCAGCACCGGCGCGATCGCGGCCGGGAGGGTGCGGGGACGGGCGCCTTGGATCCATTGTGCGGCTGTGGCCACGTTCAGTACCTCGTTGCTTGGGGGGTGGCGGCCTGCTGGGGAACAGGCCTGGTGGAAGCTTTTACTATTTTCCCTGATGCAGGGCGTCCAGCCGAACGGCCATGCCCAGCCGGTCCGGTTTCCCGTTGGGGAGCATCAGCAGTTCATCGGCGAGGTGGACGGTCTTGGGTGCCAGCGCGCCCGTCAGCGGACCCGCCGGGCCGGAGTCCAGAAGGGCGCGGAAATCCGCCGCGGCGTCCTCGGATCCGTCGGTCAGGACCACGTACGCGGCCAGGGCCCGCCCCCATTCGGCGGAGGGCACACCGGTCACGAACGCGGCGCGCACGCCGTCGAGCCGTTCGAGCTCTGCCTGCACGTGCGCGGCCGAAACCTTGACGCCGCCGGTGATGACGACGTCGTCCGCGCGACCCTGCACCGTGAGGGTCCCGTCGGGGGCCAGGGTGCCGAGGTCGCTGGTGCGGTACCAGCGAAGGCCGTCGCTTTCTACGAAGGCCGCCGCCGTCAGGTCGGGCTCTCCCAGGTACCCGGCGGCCACCGTGGCGCCGCCGAGCAGGATCCGCCCGTCGGCGTCGACCGCCACCTCGACGCCCTCCAGCGGGACGCCGTCGTAGACGCAGCCGCCGCTGGTTTCGGCCGAGCCGTAGGTGGTGACCACGCGGACGCCGGCCTCCCGGGCAGCGGCCAGCAGCTCCGCCGATGCCGGTGCGCCGCCGAGCAGCACGGCGTTGAAGCGGCGCAGCGCTGCCAGCGTTTCGGCCGACGGGTCATCGAGCAGCCGCTGCAGCTGGGTGGGCACCAGGGAGGTGTAGCGGAGGGTGTCGGTCAGCTCCCCGGCGGCCGCGGTGAAGGCCTCGGGGGTGAATCCGCCGGAGAGGTCCATGGCCCAGGGCCGGGTCCCGGCGAACAGCGAGCGGACCAGCACCTGCACTCCCGCCACGAACTGCACCGGCAGGGCCAGCAGCCACTGGCCCTCGCCGCGGAGCGCGATCGCCGTCGCCATCGAGGAGGCGGCGAGTGCGTCGACGGTCAGGACCGTGGCCTTGGGGGTACCGGTGGACCCGGAGGTGCGGACCACGACGGCGGCGCCCTCTACTCCGGGGACGTCCACCGGGCTGGCCACGGGTGAGCCGTCCGGGCCGGCCGAGAGTTCGACGGCGGGGCCCTCCCCGCCGAGCGCGGCGGCGAGGGCGGTCAGGACCTGGTCCAGATTTGGCGGGGCGGCTGTCATGGCTGGCCTAGAAGTAGTAGGGGAACTGGGACCAGTCCGGGTCGCGCTTCTCCAGGAAGGCTTCCTTGCCCTCCACGGCCTCGTCGGTCATGTAGGCCAGGCGGGTGGCCTCGCCGGCGAACACCTGCTGGCCGGCCAGGCCGTCGTCGGCGAGGTTGAAGGCGAACTTGAGCATCCGGATGGCCTGCGGGGACTGCCGGGCGATATCCGCTGCGTACTCCAGCGCCACCTCCTCGAGCCGCTCGTGGTCCACGGCCTCGTTCACGGCGCCCATCCGGACCATGTCCTCGGCTGAATATTCGCGGGCCAGGAAGAAGATCTCGCGGGCGGCCTTCTGCCCGATCTGGCGCGCCAGCAGCGCCGAACCGTAGCCGGCGTCGAAGCTGCCGACCGTGGCGTCGGTCTGCTTGAATTTGCCGTGCTGGCGGGAGGCGATGGTGAGGTCGGAGACGACGTGCAGCGAGTGCCCGCCGCCGGCCGCCCAGCCGTTGACGACGGCGATGACCACCTTGGGCATGGTCCGCATCAGCCGCTGGACCTCCAGGATGTGCAGCCGGCCGGCGCGCGCCGGGTCGATGCTCTCCTGGGTCTCGCCGTCGGCTGTGTTCTGTACTACGTACCGGTACCCGTCCCTGCCGCGGATCCGCTGGTCACCGCCGGAGCAGAACGAGTGGCCGCCGTCCTTGGGGGAGGGGCCGTTGCCGGTCAGGAGCACCGTGGCCACGTCCGGGGTCATCCGGGCGTGGTCCATCACGCGGTAGAGCTCGTCGACGGTGCCGGGCCGGAACGCGTTGCGCACCTCAGGCCGGTTGAACGCGATCCGCACCGTCGGGAGGTCCCGGACCACGGTGCCGTCCGCGGCGCGCTCCACCTGCCGGTGGTAGGTCATGTCCTGCAGGTCGAACCCGGACACGGTGCGCCACCGGGAGGGGTCGAAGACGTCGGATACCTTGGCGGGGATTTCGTTGCTCACACACCGAGTCTAGTAATCGGCTCAGCTGATGCAGAACTCGTTCCCCTCGGGGTCGGCCATCGTGTACCAGGAATGCGGTCCCTCGTTGGCGGTCCAGAGGTAGGTGGCGCCGCGGGCCTCGAGGGCGGCGCGGACCTCGTCCTTGTCGCCGCCGGCCAGGTTCACGTCCCAGTGCACGCGGTTCTTGACGGTCTTGGGCTCGGGGGCGGTCTGGAACAGGATTCTCCGAGTGGCCGGCCTGCTGGCCAGGTCCTCGGGAGGCCGGATGGCGGCGCCGGTCCGCCAGACCAGTTTCCCGCCGTGCCGGAGGGTGTCCGCCTCGGTCGCGAAGCCCTGCTCGATCATGGACCGGATGAAGTCCTCGTCCTGCGGCTCCACGGCCCAGTCCAGGGTCTCGGCCCACCAGTCGGCGAGGGCGTGCGGATCCGTGCAGTCGACGGCGATCTGGATGTTCAGTGTCATGGCAGAAACCTACGACGGCGGCCCGCGGGGCGCCAGAGGCTGGTGCCGGCAACCAGTTGGTTACTGCAGCCGGTCCAGGGCGTCCGGCGGGATCGCGTAGATGAAGATCACGGCCAGCAGGTTCTTGGCCGCGTGCACGAAGTAGGAGAACATCAGGTTCCGCCCCGTCCAGACGTACACGAACACCAGGACGGCGCCCATCGCGATGTAGGGCATCAGCACCGGAAGCGTCAACGCCTCCTGGCCCACGATGTGCAGCCCCGCGAAGAGCACCACGGAGAGCGCGCTGCAGACCCAGATGTTGATCTTGCGGCTGAGTTTGCCGATCAGCAGGTGCCGGAAGATGTACTCCTCCACGAACGGACCCACCACCACCAGTAGCGGAACCATCAGCCAGGCCGGCACCTGCTGCATCAGTGCCTGCAGCCCGGCCTGGTTCGCGGAGGTCTGCGGCGGGCCGGTCAGCGCCACCAGGACGGCGGTCAGAATCATCGCGGCCACAACGGACGCCGGCACCATGAGCAGGGTGAACCACGGCCGGGTGGCCAGGACCTGCAGGTCCCGCCGCACCACGCGGCGTGCTGCGGTCAGCGCCAGCGCACCAATCACGCCGTAGAAGACCAGGTTGATCGCGTATGACGCGGCGGCGGGGTTGGGGGAGAGCTGCAGCACCACCGGCGTCAACAGATCCGCGGCGGTGGCGAAGAACGCGGCAACCGCCACATAGATGCCGGCGGCGGTGAAATCCAGCCGGGAAAACACGTAGAAATCCGGTCGCGGTGCCGGGATGCGGCGGAGATCGGTGCCCATGGAAACAGACTATCCGGCGTCGGCCCGGTGTTGCCCGCGTCACGGCAGGCCCGGCCCAGCTAGTACTATAGACGAGCCGCGCGACGCCGAGCCGCAGTCGGCTCCGGTACCACCGGCTGCCCCGTTCGCCGGGCGCCCCTGCTGCCGAACGCCCGGAAAACGCCGCCCTGTCCCGGCCAGATCCCCAACCGCAAGGAACAGCTGTGCCTCAAAGTACGTCCACAGACAAGCAAACCGCGGCCGCCCCCACCGCCGTCGACTCCTCCCTCAGCGCCGAGGGCTACAAGAAGTCGCTGAGCGGCCGCCAGGTCACCATGATCGCCATGGGCGGCGCCATCGGCGTCGGCCTCTTCATGGGGGCCGGCGGGCGCCTCGCCTCCACCGGCCCCGCCCTGGTTTTCTCCTACGCCATCGCCGGCGTCATCGCCTACCTGCTGATGCGGGCCCTCGGCGAGCTCATCATGTACCGCCAGACCTCCGGCTCCTTCGTTAGCTACGCGGGCGAGATGTTCGGCCGCAAGGGCGCCTACCTCTCCGGTTGGATGTACTTCATCAACTGGGCCATGACCGGCATCGCCGAGCTGATCGCGATCGGCCTCTACTTCCAGTTCTTCTTCCCCAACGTCCCGGTCGAACTGACCGCGGTGGCCGCGTTGCTCCTCCTGGTGGGCGTCAACCTGCTCAGTGTGAAGGCGTTCGGCGAATTCGAATTCTGGGCCTCCGTCCTGAAGGTCGGGGCCATCGTGATCTTCCTGGCCGTGGGCACCTTCATGGTGGTCACCAATGCCAAGGTGGGCGAGGGCCACGCCTCCGTCACCAACCTCTTCGCCGGCGACGGCGGCATGTTCCCCAAGGGCGCCCTGGTGATGATCCTGGTGCTCAACGCCGTGATCTTCGCCTACAACGCCATCGAACTGGTCGGCATCACCGCCGGCGAGATGGAGGACCCGGCCAAGGAGGTCCCCAAGGCCATCCGCGCCGTTGTCATCCGCATCGTGGTCTTCTACGTCGGCTCCGTGACCCTGCTGGCCATGCTGCTGCCCTCGGACCAGTACAAGGCCGGCACCTCGCCGTTCGTCACCGTCTTCGGCCAGATGGGCCTGCCCTGGATGGGCAACGTGATGAACATGATCGTCATCACCGCTGCGCTCTCGTCCTGCAACTCGGGCCTGTACTCGATCGGCCGGATCTTCCGCACCATGGCCAACAACGGCCACGCCCCGCAGTGGCTGACCCGGATGTCCAAGAGCCACGTGCCCTACGCCGCCATCCTGGCGATCGGCGCGGTTTACCTGGTCGGCATCCTGCTGAACATCTGGCTGGGCGGCTCGCACGCCTTCGATCTGGCCCTGAACACGGCCTCGATCGGCGTCATCTTCACCTGGGGCTCGATCTTCGCCAGCCAGATCGCGCTGCGCAGGATCAAGGGCAACGACGCCTCCTCGCTGCCCATGCCGGGCTCCCCGTGGACCAGCTGGGCCGGCCTGGTGGCGCTGCTGGCCATCACCGTGCTGATCGGCTTCGACACGATGACCAGCAAGACCGGCGAGGTCTTCCAGCTGGGCCTCTGGACGCTGGCCACCATCCCGTTCTTCGCGGTGGTGCTGTGGCTGGGCTGGCAGAAGGTCAAGCACAACGCCCCCAAGAGCGAGCTCTACAGCTAGTTCCTCCTGTTCGGACACGTTCGGTTCGCTGTACAGGGTTCAGCCACCCACGGACGACGGCGGTCACCCGCGCTGCGGCGCGGG
>NZ_JBFBKP010000089.1:0-15974 GCF_040702285.1 Arthrobacter sp. NPDC080086 | reverse complement strand
AGTGGCGCGCCAAGCGTTATCCCGAGAACCGCGCGTACATCATGCGCCACAACCCACCGATTCCAGCCAGCGGATCGTGTTGATGTCGAGGTTGTTGGTCGGTTCGTCCAGCAGCAGCACGTCGGGGTTGGAGAACAGCGCCTGTGCCAGCAGCACACGCAGCTTCCAGCCGGGGGCGACGTTGCTCATCGTGCCGTTGTGCTGGTCGGTCGGGATGCCGACGCCCAGCAGCAGTTCGCCCGCGCGGGCTTCTGCCGTGTAGCCGTCGTATTCGGCGTACTTGGCCTCCAGATCGGCGGCCTTCATGTAGTCGTCGTCGGTGGCTTCCGGGTTGGCGTAGATGGCGTCACGCTCTTGCGCGGCGGCCCACATTTCGGTGTGGCCCATCATCACCACGTCCAGCACGCGCATGTCTTCGTAGGCGAACTGGTCCTGGCGCAGCTTGCCCAGGCGCACGCCGGGTTCCAGCATCACGTTGCCAGCGCTCGGCTCCAGATCGCCGCCCAGGATCTTCATGAAGGTCGACTTGCCGCAGCCGTTGGCGCCGATCAGGCCATAGCGATTGCCCTCGCCAAACTTGACCGAGATGTTCTCGAACAAGGGCTTGGGCCCGAACTGCATGGTGATGTTGGCGGTGGAAAGCACGTGGAAACCTTGATTTGAAAAGCGGTGATCTGGCGCGGCAAGCACTTGGTGAACGCTTGCAATGGACGCCATTTGGAAAACCTGGGATTTTACCATCCGAGCGTGACCCGGATGGCTCGGAGGCTTATGCCTTCAGCGTCGGATACCCCGACAAGTGCAGCGTAAAGCCCGTGGCATCGACCTCGAGCTCGGCTTGCGCGCCAATCGGCAGCGTCGCCTTGGTCGGGCAATGGCCGAACGGCAGGCCGGTGAGGACCGGAATCGACAGACGTTCGGCCAGATAGTCGCGCATGGCATCGAAGTCGTAGCCGGCGTCGTACGGTGTGGTGCGGTAGCCCGAGAAGTCACCCAACACCAGCGCCTGTTGGGCTTCCAGCACACCGGCCTGCTGCAACTGCAGCAGCATGCGTTCGACGCGGTACGGGTGCTCGTTGATGTCCTCGACAAACAGGATGCCGTCTCGAATCTCTGGCAGATACGGCGTGCCGACCAGGCTACACAGCATGGCCAGGTTGCCGCCCCACAGCGTGCCCGCATAGCGGCCCGGACGCGCGCAGCCCTTGGGCTGTGGCACATCCACGCGCAAGGCGTACGTCGGACTGCGCAGGATGCCCCAGAAGTGCTCGACCATGAACGGGGCCACCGTCTCCAGCCCGAAATCCGAGCATACGTGCGGCCCCGCGAACGTCACGCCGCCCGTGGCCGCTAGATACGCTAGCGAGAACACCGTGAAATCGCTATGCCCGACGATGATCGCGTCGGTCGCCTGCGCGCGGCGGCCAATCTCAATGAAATCGATGTGGTCCAGCAAGCGTGTGAGCCCGTAGCCGCCGCGGATGGCCATGGCGATTTCCTGATCGCCACCGGTGCCGATCTGGTGCAGATCAGCCAGCCGCGCCAGTTCCCCGCCCGCAAAGCGCTGATGCTGGCGGCTCAGGCACTCACGGTTGGCGATGGTGCAGCCCTGCGCTTCCAACGCCGCCACGCCGCGCTCGGCGATGGCCGGGTCGTTCGGATAACCGGAGGGCGCAATCAGGCGGACGGTGGTCATGTCGCGGAGGTGGAATCGTTGGATTCGGTAGCGGCCAGCCGCGCCGCACGTTGGCTGGCGCGGCGCTCGGCAAAGAAGGCGCGCAGCATGTCGCCGCATTCCCGCGCGAGCACGCTGCCGGTGATGGCGGTCTGGTGATTCAGGCGCGTCTCTGCAAACAGGTCGAGGATGCTGCCCGCAGCGCCGGTCTTGGGATCGGGCGCGCCGTACACGACGCGTGCCACGCGGGCATGCAGCATGGCACCGGCACACATTACGCACGGCTCCAGCGTCACGAAGACTTCGCAGTCGGGCAAGCGGTAGTTGCCAAGCTTCTCGGCGGCCTGGCGCAGGGCGCGCATCTCCGCATGCGCAGATGGGTCATGCGTGCCGATCGGCGCGTTGTAGCCAACGCCGACGATCTCGTTGCCGCGCACGACGATGGCGCCCACGGGCACTTCGCCCTGCCCCCACGCAAACTTGGCCTGCACCAGCGCCTGCTGCATCCAGTAGCCGTCGCGCTCGTGGGCGGACATGTTGGCAGGCGGTGTGAGGACGTGCGGCGTGGTCATGCGTATCGCGTCGTGTCGGGACAATCCGCTCAATCCTGCTCGTGCGGGCGCGCGAGCTTCACGTCGGCCCAGCAGTTCGGGGTTTCGTACAGCACCAGCTTGGACAGGCGCAAATGGTGCCCGAACGTATTGCGGAACACCGGCTCAAGAATATCGAACGCGACTTGCGCGAGGTTTTCGACGGTAGGCACGTCATTCAGCACGACGGTCTTGTGACCGCCTTCCATGCCGTTCAGGAACTCGACCAGCTTCGTGTCACCGCGATAGACGAGGAACGCGTGGTCCCACAGGTCGACAAGGTGCTTGTTGGCGAGCTGTTTGACGTCGCCAAAGTCGAGGATCATGCCGTCGTCGGCAGCCTTGTCGTTGTGCAGGACTTCGCCGGTGAGCGTGAGTTCGAGCTGATAGCGATGGCCGTGCAGGTTGCGGCACTGGCCGGCGTGGCCCGGGATGCGGTGGCCGGCATCGAATTCGAGCCGGCGCGTGATGGAAACGGTCTTGGTCATGGAGCGCAAAGGACTGGGCGGCAGCGAACGCCGCAAAACGGCTGGAACGACTGGGACAAAAGCTGCGGCCCGCCTTAGCGGATGCCCAGCATCTTATGGGTTTGCAGCGACAGGCGCCAGCGCGGCCGGCGTTGGCACAGTTCAACGGCTGCCGCCGTATTCTGCCGCGCCAGCGGGCCATCCATGGCCTGCAGGAAGAAATGCTGAAAATCCAGCCGTTCGTATGCGTCCAGGTCCTGCCCGTCTTGCGGAATCACGACCTTCAGCTCGTCCCCACGCGTGACGACCAGCTCCGAGCCCATCTTCGGGCTCACGCACACCCAGTCGATGCCCTCGGGCACGGCGATGGTGCCGTTGGTCTCGATGGCGATCTCGAAGCCGCGTGCGTGCAGCGCGTCGATCAGGGGGGGGTCCAGTTGCAGCAGCGGCTCGCCGCCGGTGCAGATGACGAGGGGTTTGCCGCCCCTGGCGTCGGCCGGCCATTCGGCGGCGACGGTGTCGGCTAAAGCATCTGCGGTGGTGTATTTACCGCCTTGCGTGCCGTCCGTGCCGACGAAGTCGGTGTCACAGAACTGGCAGACGGCGGTAGCGCGATCGGCTTCGCGCCCACTCCAGAGGTTGCAGCCGGCAAAGCGGCAGAAGACGGCTGCGCGGCCAGTGTTGGCACCCTCGCCTTGCAGCGTGTAGAAGATTTCCTTGACGGCGTAAGTCATGTCTGAACGGTGGCATTCACAGGAGAACGCCGCAGAAGCGACGAAAATCCCGCGCAAACCGTACCAGTACCCACTAGTGAATAACCCAATATTGTTTCACAGATCGGGCTTTCGCGCCGCCCTACCCGCAGAAGGACGCCAGCGTCACAAACGAGAATGCGCCGTCCGGGGTCAGCCACGCTGTGAAGATCAGCGCGGCGCTTACTGCGACTAGCGCCCACGCCGTCCAGCGGCCAAGTCGCGTGCTCATGCTGGCTGGGCCATCGGCGCGCGCGCTAATTGGCGATCGTCGATCGGCCAGTGCAGCAGCGCGGCCACCACACCCAGCACCATCGCCCCGAACCAGATCGCGTCGTACGAATGCAGGTGGTCGTACACCACGCCGCCGAGCCACACACCCAGGAACGCGCCGATCTGGTGGCCAAGGAACACGAACCCAAATAACGTGCC
This sequence comes from Arthrobacter sp. NPDC080086, assembly GCF_040702285.1. Classification (NCBI taxonomy): domain Bacteria; kingdom Bacillati; phylum Actinomycetota; class Actinomycetes; order Micrococcales; family Micrococcaceae; genus Arthrobacter; species Arthrobacter sp. NPDC080086. Next base: position 12,058 of record NZ_JBFBKP010000089.1, on the reverse strand, counting down.
GATATAGCGCACCCCGAACACCTGCGACAGCAGCCCGTTCGTGAGCGGCACCGTGCCCAGCCACAGCAGCCCCATCACGATGGCAAAGCCATAGAGCGTGACGGGCGACAGCGGGAGCAGGATGAACAACGCAATCGCCGCCGTGCGGATCAGGTACAGCAACGACAGCAGGTACTTGCGCCGGAACAGCCCGCCCAGCGCGCCGCAGAAGTACGTGCCGACGATGTTGGCGGCAGCAATCAACGCCAGCGCCACCATGCCGTGCCTGCCGGTGAGTCCCTTGTCGAGCAAGTACGCCGGCATATGCGCGCCAATGAAGGCGAGCTGGAACCCGCACGTCAGAAAACCGAGGTTCAGCAGCCAGAAGCCCCGATGCGCAAAGGCTTCGCGGATAGCTGCACCCATGCTCTGATGTGCCTCCTGGGCCACGGTTGCCGACGCGCGCTCGCGCAGCGGCACCGCCAGTGGCAGAAACACCGCCATCACCACCGCCATGACCACAAGTGCCGTCACCCAGCCGACGGTACTCAGCAACCCTTGCGCCGTCGGCACCATCACGAACTGGCCGACGCCGCCCACCGCACCCGCCACACCCAGCGCCCAACTGCGGCGCTCGGGCGGCGTAAGCCGGCTGATGGCGCCATACACCACGCCAAATGACGTGCCCGACAATCCCATGCCAACCAGCAATCCCGCCGACAATGTAAAGCTCAGTGGCGTACCGGCATGCGCCATCAGCAGCAAGCCCAGCGCATAGACCGCGATGCCGGCGACCACCACCTTCGCCGCCCCGAAACGATCCGCCAGCATGCCGGCAAACGGCTGCATGGCACCCCAGATCAGGTTCTGCAGCGCGACGGCGAAGCCAAAGGTTTCGCGCGTCCAGCCGTGACCCATGGTGATCGGCACCAGGAACAGGCCCTGTACGTGGCGGATACCGAGCGCCAGACCGATCACCGCCCCGCCCGCCAATACGGGCAGCCAGGCAGATTGCGTGTGAGGTTTCGCGTGCATGGATGGGTTCTCCGTTGCGACTGACATTCCCACTTTGCAAGCGTGCGTTTGACTGGAATGTCGTCAGATGGCTTATTAAACTTCGCCACATTCGGGCGCTCAATTGATCTTTGAGAACCTTTTGCATGAGGAAAACGCATGTCGACTCCCCTCGTTCGGTTAGCCTCGCTGGATCTGCTGCGCGGTTTCGTGGCCGTGGGCCGGCGCATGAGCATCACGCTGGCCGCCGATGACCTGTGCCTGACGCAATCGGCGGTCAGCCGGCAGGTGTCTGCGCTGGAGGAAGCGCTGGGCGTGAAGCTCCTGGTCCGCGGGCATCGTTCGATTGCCTTCACGCCCGAGGGCGAACGCCTGTTCCGCAGCGCCGACAGTGCCGTGCAGCAGTTGCAGGATGCGATTGGCGCCACCCGCGTGGCCGCCGAGCGCCGGCCCGTGACGATCACCGCGAGCATCGGCGTGACGGGCCTGTGGCTGCTGCCGCGCCTGGCAAGGTTTCAGCAGCAGTATCCGGACATCGATGTGCGCGTCGCCACCAATAACCGCCTCGTTGACCTGAAGAACGAAGGCATCGAGCTCGCCATCCGTTACTGCCCGCCGGGGGATGCTCCCCCGGGCGCGCTCCGGCTGTTTGGCGAGACGGTGGCGCCGGTCGCGCATCCGTCGCTGGGCGTGCGCTCGCTGGACTCGGCCGACGCCCTGAACGGTCTGACACTGCTTGATTTTGACGACCGCGACCTGCGTCGCCCCTGGCTCCAGTGGACGGACTGGCTGGCCGCCGCCGGCTGGAGCCACGCCAAACCCCGCACCGTGCTGCGCTTCAATCAGCACGACCAGATCATCCACGCAGCGGTGGCGGGCCAGGGCATCGCGCTCGGCCGGTTGGAGTTGATTGCACCGCTACTGGCCGACGGCCGCCTGGTGACCGTTCCGACAACGGCTCCGGGCGTGCAGAACACGCATGCGTACTGGCTCATCCAATCCGAGACCGCCCCACGTCGCGACGTTCGTGATGTAGCCGCGTGGATCCGTTCGGAAGCGGCAACCCAGGCGTCGCATGCGCCCTGCGCATCCGAGCTTGCATGAAAGACGTTTGAGCGTGCGCGGCACTCCCTGTGTAATGCGGCCGACTTCGGCGCTCCCTTTTTTTCGTCGCAGCCTTGCAGCCCCCTCTCATCCACCTCACCCCGGATCGCCCATGCCGACTCAGATCGAAAAAGCGCACACCTTCCGCAACCTGCACGAACGCAGCGGCACCTTTGTCATCCCCAACCCGTGGGACCCGGGCTCGGCCCGGCTGCTGGCGGCGCTCGGCTTTGAAGCGCTGACGAGCACGAGCGCCGGCTTCGCCTTTTCGCGCGGGCTGCCTGATTACGGCGTGGGCCGCGATGTCATCCTCGCGCACGTGGCCGATCTTGCCGCCTCCACCGATCTGCCCATGGCGGCCGACCTGGAAAACGGCTTTGGCGACGCCCCGGAAACCGTTGCCGAGACCATCCGACTCGCAGGTGCCACGGGCATCGTCGGCGGCTCCATCGAAGACGCGACAGGCAACCCCGATGCGCCCATCTATTCGCTGGAAGCTTCCGTCGAACGCATACGCGCGGCAGTGGAAGCTGCGCGTTCGCTACCGTTCCCGTTCACGCTCACGGCCCGCGCTGAAAACTATCTGCATGGCCGCAACGACCTGGCCGACACCATCCGCCGCCTGCAGGCCTTCCAGGACGCTGGCGCAGACGTGCTCTACGCACCCGGCCTGAAAACACGCGAAGAGATCGCCACCGTGCTACGCGAAATCGATCGCCCGCTCAACGTGCTGATGGGCTTTGCCGACGGCAACCTGAGCGTGGCCGAGCTCACGGAGCTGGGCGTCAAGCGCATCAGCGTGGGCGCCGCCCTGGCGCGCGCCGCCATGGGGGCGTTCCAGCGCGCTGCGGAAGAACTGCGGACCACGGGCACCTTCAACTTTGCGCGGGATGCCGCCAGCGGCGCCAAGCTCAACGCGCTGTTCGCACCGTTCGCTTGACCACCGCCCAGCGATAACCACCGCCACACGCCCGGGCGTTCTGCGCCATTCGGCACACTCTCGGATCGTACGAGCCACCACCCGCTGCTGGCGCTCAGTCTGGTGGTGTTGATTGCAGCCGATGTGGTGCTCGGCCTTTCCGGCCACTGGGGCGTCGTCATTGCGGGCGTGGCACTTGGGGGCGTGCACATGGGTATCACGCAAGGGTTGCTGGCCACCATGGTCACCGACACCGCCCCCGCCGATCTCCGCGGCACAGCCTACGGCATGTTCAACCTGGTGAGCGGGCTTGCCATGCTGGTTGCCAGCGCCCTGCCGGGCTGCTATGGGACAAGCTGGGCGCGGCTGCCACCTTTCACACAGGTGCGGTGTTTTGCGGACTGGCGCTGGGTCTGCTGGCCGTGCATCAAGCCCTTGCGCGCCAGCACTGACGCCCCACCCGACTCACCCACCCTACTCGCCCGCCATTTCACGCAACAGGTGCGCCTCCGTGTTGGTGTTGATCTGCACCCACAGTGGCAAATGGTCTGACAGTTGATACGTCATCGCCTGCTTGGTCAGGCGCGGAAACAGCGGCGTGTGATCCCCCTGGTAGAAATCGAGCACGCCGCCAGCGTTGATGAAACTTTCGGGGTACTCCGGCAAGTGCAATATCTGGTCGTAGCGCTTGTTCTTCTCCAGATTGCTGCCGAAGGTACTGCGCAGCAGCTTGTCGGGCACGCGCAGACCCTTGGCGGTCAGCGCCTTGAAGAGCGGGCTCTTCTCGCTGGGGATGTTGAAATCGCCCATCACGATGAGGTCCTTGCCATCGGCGTCCTTCTCCTGTGCCTTGTCGGATACCCACTGCGCCAGCGCCTCAATCTCTGGCAAACGCTCACGCTCGCTGCTGCCCCAGCGGATATGCGCGGCAATGCAGACAAAATCGAAATTGCCCGCGTGGAACGACGCCAGATAGGGGCTGCGCCACCAGGAAATCTCCGACAGGTATTCCACCCCGCGTTTGATGCGCGGCGGCTGTGCCTCGGCGGCCAAGCCGCTGAAACGCACCGCACGGCGGTCATAGACAAAGGCCATGCGCTCCCGGTTGCCGCCGGCATCGGGGATCGCATCGGAATACACCGCTTGCCAATCCGGCCCGAGAATGCCGAGCACACGCTTGAGATCGCCCAGGTTGTCGCGCACCTCCTGCACGCCGATCAGGTCGAACTGCCGCAGAATCTCGGCGATGTAATACAGCGCAGTCTTGGTCCGTGGCGTCTTGCCGAATTCGCGCAGGTTCCAGGTGGCGATATTCAGCGTTTCATCCAGCTTGGAGGATGGGATTTTTGCCTGCGCAATGCGTTCGCGCAGCACGAGCAGGCCGCGCGCAATCTCGGGGGTCACACCGTCGTAGTTCATGGGGAGCGTTCTGTTTGAAAGCCCGCCACTCTAGTCAGCGCGCGCGGATTGCCATATCAGACAACGCCCTGATGTGCGCGAAACCAATCCACGAGGAAATCCAGCATGGCCCGTAACGCCGCCGGCATCTGCCTGCGCGAGCTGTAGATGCCGTGGATACCCAGCACCTGCGGTACGTAGTCCGGCAGCAGGCGCACAAGCTGCCCGCTCGCGATGAGCGGCGCGGCGGCAAACACCGGCTGCAGCGCAATGCCGGCGCCTTCCTTGGCGGCGGCCAACAGCGCCATCGATTCGTTCGCGCTCAGGTTGCCGCCCACCGGCACATCGGATGGCGCGCCCGACTTTGCATCCGTGAATTTCCACAGGCTCTTGCCGAAGTACGAGTACGTCAGGCAGTTGTGCACCGCCAGGTCTTCCAGGCGGCGCGGCGTGCCATGTGCGGCGAGGTACGACGGCGCCGCCACCACGACGGACTCACACGTGCCCAGCGGCCGCGCAATCAGATTCGGATCGAGATCATTGGTAATGCGCACAGCCAGGTCGATGCGTTCTTCCACCAGGTTGACGGCGCGGTTGTCAACGACGAGGTCGACCGCGGTTTGCGGATAGCGCCGCAGATACGCCGTCACCGCCGCGCCCAGCACCTGCTGCGCCAGCGACTGCGCGCACGCAATGCGCAGCAGACCACGCGGAGTCTCGGCCTCGGGCCCTTCTGGCACCGCCATCTGCGTGGCGATTTCCAGCATCTGGCGGCAGCGCGCCAGCGTGGCCTCCCCGGCGGGTGTCAGCCCGATGCGGCGCGTGGTCCGGTGGAGCAGGCGCGCACCGGACCAATCCTCCATCTCCGCGAGGTAGCGCGTGACCATCGCGCGCGACATGTCGAGCCCTTCTGCGGCGGCACTCAGGCTGCCGCGCTCGACAATCGCCACAAACACTTCAGCCGCCTTGACGCGATCCATATTTGATCGATTAGCGAAACAAATATGCGCATCTTATGGGGTTTTTCGTTCGAATCAAGCAACCTACAGTGATGGCATTCCAATCCCTTCACCTGACCGGAGAACCCGAATGCCCCTGATCCGCACCCTGCTCGCCGCCAGCCTTGTCAGCGCCGGCGTTGTTGCACACGCCGCCGCGCCCGCGCCGCTGCATCTCGAGGTCGACAACCCTGGCGACAAGGGCATCTTCCCGGTTTCGTCTGAAATCATCACCGGCGCGCACGAGGCGATCCTGATCGATGCGCAATTCCAGCGCAGCGACGCGCAAGCGCTGGTGCAGAAGCTCAAGGCCAGCGGCAAGCGCTTGACCACGGTCTACATCAGCCACAGCGACCCGGATTACTACTTCGGGCTCGACGTCATCCACGCTGCCTTCCCCAACGCGAAAATCGTGGCGACGCCGCAGACGGTGGCCGCCATCCAGGCGTCGATACAAGGCAAGCTGGCCTACTGGGGCCCGATCCTGAAGGACAATGCGCCCCAGTCGCTCGTGCTGCCGGAAGTGCTGCACGCCGATCATCTGACGCTCGAGGGCCGCACGATCGAGATCAAGGGGTTGAACGGCCCGAACCCAGCGCGCACGTATCTGTGGATCCCGTCGCTGAAGACCGTAGCCGGCGGCGTGGTGGTCTTTAACGGCGATCATGTCTGGGTGGCGGACACGCAAACGCGCGAGTCACGCCTCGGCTGGCTGCAGACGCTGGACGGCATCACCACGCTCAAGCCCACAACGGTGGTGCCCGGGCACTTCTCCGGCGACAGCCCCAAGGGGCTGGACGCAGTACGCTTTACGGCCGATTACCTGAAGACGTTTGAGCTGCAAGCTGCCAAGGCCAACAACTCGGCGGAACTGGTCAAGGCCATGAAGACCGCCTACCCGACGCTGGGCGGCGATGCATCGCTGGAACTGAGCGCCAAGGTCATCAAGGGCGAAATGAAGTGGCCGCAATAATTCGGACAGACACAAGGACAAGCGCATGACAACGCTGCATTACATCTTCGACCCGCTGTGCGGTTGGTGCTACGGTGCCGCGCCGCTGGTGGAGGCCGCCCGCAAGGTACCGGGCCTGCAAATCGCCTTCCACGGCGGCGGCATGCTGGCCGGCGCGAACCGCCGTGCGGTGACACCGCAATGGCGCGACTACGTCATGCCGCACGACCACCGCATTGCGAGCCTGACCGGCCAACCCTTCGGCGAGCCGTACTTCGATGGCCTGCTGCGCGATACAACGGCCGTGATGGACTCAGAGCCGCCCATCACCGCTGCGTTGGCGGCCGAGGCACTCGGTGGGCGCGGGCTGGACATGACCCACCGCATCCAGCGTGCGCACTATGAAGAAGGCCGACGCATTGCCGACGTGGCCGTGCTGCGTGAATTGGCGGCCGAGATCGGCCTGTCACCCGAAGCCTTCGATGCGGAATACGCGCGGCAAGCCGGTGCGCTCACGCAGCAGCACATTGCGGCGAGCCGGCAATGGCTCGACCGCGTGGGTGGCCAAGGTTTCCCGACGTTTGCGCTGGAAGATGCGGATGGCCGCATCGGCATGATCGATATCGGCCCGTGGTGGGGTCGCCCCGATCAATGGGCACAGGCGCTCGCACAACATGTTGGCGCGCCCGCTCCAGTGGATGCGGTGGGTGAAGCCAATGGCCCCATCTGCGGGCCGGACGGCTGCGCATAGAAAGAACGCGCCTCAGCCCTTGAGCGCCCAGCGGCCGAGTTCGTCATACCGCGTCTTGCCCAGCCAGCTATGGATCAAGACGAACTCCCGCACCGTCCAGGTGATGGGCTCAACCGGCTTGGGCGCAAAACCGCCACGGTCATACAGCAGTGTGATGTGCGGCTTGAAATGACCGCGCGGCACCGGCACGCCGGCCCGCAATAACACGTCGCCCAGGGCCGCCTGAAACGCCATCAGGCCGGCCACACCCTCATCGCCCAGCAGCACGAATGGCCGGTGATCGCGCCGGCCATGAAAGCTCACGACCTGGTTGAACGAGGCATCGAACGCGGGCAGCACGAGCCCTCCTGCCGCGGCACGTACTCTCGCAACAAGGTCATCCGGCGGCGGTTGAACGAAATCCCCCACATGGTGGAGCGTGACATGCAAACGTTCGGCACGCAGCGCCTTGCCCTTGAAACCCACCACGGGCCGCAATTGCTCGATCAGGCGAGCGATACGTTGCGCGGTATCCGCATCGGGCTTCACGGCCAGAAACAGGCGATGCGCAGGCAACTGCGGGGTGGCTTCGAATCCGGGAAGCGTGAGTTGGGTCACGGGAAGGTGGCAGGCGGCGGGTGGGGAATCCGGCCATTATCGACGCCCGCATGACGTTTCGCTGCGGTCTTGCTGCACGCGCAAAAAAACAACGCCCGGCAGATGACTCCGCCGGGCGTTGCATTTTTCCGGTGTGACGTTGCGATCAGATGTCGAAGAACACCGTCTCCGCGCCGCCATCGGGCGTGTCTTGCAGGCGCACATCGAAGGTGTAGACCACCTCGCCATTGCGCTCGCTGCGTTGGGCGATCAGCGTCTTGCGGCGCACTTCCCACTCGATGCCGTTGAGCACGGGGTCGTTGCCATTGGCGGCCTCCTCATCGCTGAAGTACACACGTGTGTGCAGCCCAAGGTTGATGCCGCGCGCAAACAGCACCATGCAGATATGCGGTGCCTGCACGGCGCTTCCGCGCCCCGCCACAGCGCCCGGCTTGATGGTCTCGAAGCGGTAGACACCCGTGTCGAAATCGGCACCAGCGCGGCCCCAGCCACGGAAGGCGGGGTCGACCGGCTTGTCTTGCCGATCGGCCGGATGCGCGTACTTGCCATCTGCATTGGCTTGCCAGATCTCGATCAGCACATCGCGCAGCAGCGAGCCGGAGCCGTCGTAGACCCGCCCTTCCAGCGCGATACGCTCGCCGCGCGTGGCCGGCGTAGTCAGCACATTGCCGAACTCTTTTTCATAGATGTCGAAGCCGGCCTGACGCGGCGCAAGGCCAATGTGCACGTATGGGCCGCCGGTCTGCGAGGCTGTTTCGTTGAAGTGTGCAAACGGCGGCGTTGTGGTGGCAGCCCTTGCCTGGGCGCGTTCCAGCGATGCTTGAAGCGTGGTCGTCGTCATCACTTGGCTCCTTGGGCTGGGACAGCGTTCTCGAAATGCGTGGCGCGGCGGCCGCGCAGCGTGATGTCAAAGCGGTAGCAGCGCGAATCGAGCGGCACGTGGTTGGCCGTATCGAGCAGCGCAATCAAGCCGCGCACCTGCTCTTCGCTGGGGATGGTCTTGATGATCGGACACTGCGCGATCATCGGGTCGCCTTCAAAGTACATCTGCGTGATCAGGCGCTGCGCCCAGCCGTCGCCCGACAGCGAGTAATGGATATGCGCCGGGCGCCAGTCGTTGACGCTGTTACGCCAGGGGTACGCGCCCGGCCTGACGGTGCGATAGACGTAGTAGCCGTTGGCGTCCGTCAGCATGCGGCCGCAGCCGCCGAAGTTCGGATCAATGGGCGCGAGGTAACGGTCGTTCTTGTGGCGGTAGCGTCCGCCGGCGTTGGCCTGCCACACCTCGACCAGCGCGTTCGGCACCGGGCGGCCGAACTCGTCGCGCACATAGCCATGCACGATGATGCGCTCGCCGATCGGCAGGCCGTCCTTGGCGTAGTTAAGGATGAGGTCGTTGTCGAGCGGGCCGAGATCATCGGCGGTGAACACCGGTGCGGTGGTTTCCGACAGCGTGTTGAGCGTGGAGATGAGCGCCTTGCGCGGGGAGCGCAGCACGCTGGTCTTGTAGCCGGGGGTCAACGCGGGCGGATGCTGCGCGGTGTCGCGCTGAGCGAATTCGCCTGTGCCGGAAAGGGGCAAGGTCATGGGGCGTCTCCTATTGAACTCGTGGGTTGGACTGTATCTCCGCCAAAAAGTGAAGTAAATTGACTTCTGATCGAAAATTCAATAACCATAAGTTATGGAAAGTGCTTTTTCCGGCGAACTCCCCTCGCGCATCCGCTTCCGGCACCTAAGCTGTTTTGTTGCGATCGCGCAGGAGCGCAACCTGCGCCGCGCCGCCGAGCGGCTGCATCTAAGCCAGCCAGCGGTGTCCAAAACATTGGGCGAGCTGGAAGCGCTGGCGGGCGTGCAACTTGTAGAGCGGGGCCGCCACGGCGCCCGCCTGACGGCGGCTGGCGAACAATTCCTGCGGCACGCCGTGGGGGTGACGCAGGCATTGGAATCCGCCACGGCCGCGCTAATGGGCTCCGGGGATGCGTCTGCGCCTGTCGTGCACGTCGGCGCCCTGCCAACGGTGGCGAGTGGTCTGCTGCCCCAGGCGATTGCCACACTACATGCGCAACGCCCACATGCTGGCGTGCGGCTGCGCACCGGAACCAATATTGAACTGCTCTCGGCACTCAAGGCAGGCGAGCTCGATTTCATTATTGGTCGCATGGCCGAGCCCGATGCCATGCAGGGGCTGTCGTTCGAGCTGCTATACGCCGAGCCCCTTGCGCTAGTGGTACGTCCCGGGCATCCGCTACTGGCTCTGCCGGGGGCATCTGCCTCCTTGCAGGCGGTGCTGGATTACCCACTGGTGATAGCCACGCAAGGTACAGTGCCGCGCCACCATACCGATGCGCTGTTCCAGACGCATGGGCTGCGTCTGCCAGCAGGTGTCACGGAAACGCTGTCGGTGTCGGTCGCGCGCTTGCTGGCGTGCCGCTCCGATGCGGTGTGGATCACGCCAGAGCGGGCAGCGCGGGATGATGTGGTCCATCGTCAGCTTGTCCGCCTGGACATCGCCACCTCCGGCACGAAGGAGCCGGTCGGGTTGCTGCGCCGAAGCGCCCAGGCACCGACGGAGCTGGCCAGTGCCTTCATGGAACTGCTGACCGATCTCGCCCAAGCGCCCGGCTGAAGCGCAAAAAAATGCCGACCACAAGGCCGGCATTCTTCCTTTCCGTGTCGCCAATCAGCGATGCGCCAGTTCCGATTCCTCCTCGGCGTCGAAGACACGCCGATCGGTTTGTCGCAGCAGCTGGCTGGTAATTGTCCCGGCGGTCATCGAGCCATTGACGTTGAGCGCAGTGCGGCCCATGTCGATCAACGGTTCGATGGAGATTAGCAGCGCCACGAGCGTCACCGGCAGCCCCATCGCCGGCAGCACGATCAACGCGGCAAAGGTGGCACCACCGCCCACGCCCGCCACTCCGACCGAGCTAAGCGTGACGATGGCGACCAACGTGGCGATCCATGTCGGGTCCAGCGGATTAATGCCGACCGTGGGCGCCACCATCACTGCCAGCATGGCGGGGTACAGGCCGGCACAGCCGTTCTGACCAATCGTGGTGCCAAACGATGCAGCAAAGCTGGCGATCGACTCCGGCACGCCGATGCGGCGTGTCTGTGCCTCGATGCTCAGCGGAATGGTCGCGGCGCTCGACCGGCTCGTAAACGCAAAGGACAGCGCCGGCCAGACCTTGCGGAAGAAGCGAATCGGGTTGATGCCATTGAACATCAGCAGCGCGGCATGCACGCCAAACATGATCGCTAGCCCCAGATACGAGGCCACAACGAAGCTGCCGAGCTTAATGATGTCCTGCGCGTTCGATGTGGCTACCACGTTGGTCATCAGCGCCAGCACACCATAGGGCGTCAGGCGGATGACAAGGCGCACCAGCTTCATCACCCAAGCCTGCGCGGTATCGATGGCGACGAGCACACGCTCGCCCTTTGCCGCGTCATCTTTGAGCAGATGCAGCGCCGCCACGCCCAGAAACGCCGCAAAGATCACCACACTGATGATGGAAGTGGGCTTGGCGCCGGTCAGCTCAGCAAACGGATTCTTCGGCAGGAAGGACTGCAACAACTGCGGCACCGTCAGTTCCGCCACCTTGCCCACATAGTTGTCCTGAATGGCGGTCAACCGCGCGGTTTCCTGCGCGCCTTGCACCAGCCCTTGCGCAGTCAGGCCAAACAGATTGGTAACGAACACGCCGACCAGGGCGGAGATCAGCGTCGTCAGCAACAGCGTGCCGATCGTCAGCAGGCTGATCCTGCCCAGCGATGAGGCGTTGTTCAGCTTGGCCACCGAGTTCAACACCGACACCAGTACAAGCGGCATGACGATCATCTGCAGCAGTTGGATGTAGCCGCCCCCGACGATGCTGAACCACGCGATCGACTGCTTGAGCGTCGCGCTGTCGTCAGCGTAAATGAGGTGCAGTGCCAAGCCAAACACGATGCCGAGCGCCATGCCCAGCAGCACGCGTTTCGCCAGACTCCAGTTCGACTTCAAATGTGCGCAATAGCGCAGCGCCATCAATATGACGACAAAGGCGGCGATGTTGAGGATCAGCGGGAAGTTCATGTTTCTGAGGGCCGTGCTTGGATCGCGGCATCTTACGACAGACGTGCACAACGCGTTGTAGCAATGCGTGCGCCAAAGCAGATGGCGCTGCGCGGTCTTGACGAAAAAAAAGCCCGCACAAGTGCGGGCGAGACAAGGAAATCAGGAGCCCTGCGATCAGGAGGTCACGCTGCTCAGAACGAATGAACGATGCCGGTGTACGCACCCAACTGGTTCTTGCCCGGCGCCGGGTTGTTGTTGGTCGCCTCCACCGAGAAGTTGGCGTTGG